>DATEJC010000385.1:0-2800 GCA_035278345.1 Bradyrhizobium sp.
TGAGCCTTCCTGTTGATGAAACGATCTGGGTGGGAGCCCGAAGCGTTGGGACCCACTGGTGTACCCGGCCACCATCGGCCGATTCCCTCTAAGCAATTAAAATGCCAGTCGCTGCACTGCGGCGGTGGCCGTCCACAGCCCCGACGCGACGCCTTCGAAGATTTTTCCTGCGACATAGCGGCGCGGCAGACATGCGATTTTGCGGCCCAAACGGCGCCGATAGCCGGCGAAAACCGCCGCTTTTCGCAGCACCAGCCTCTTCAATCTCCCCTTCCGCCCAATGGCGCGGCAGTCGCCGTACACCCCATCCGGCCCAATCAAGGCAGTCCGAAACCGACGGCAGGTCTGCGGCGTTGGCAAGCGGTGATTTGCCCTACGGGAAGCAGGCGGGGGACTGCCTACGATTTAGACATCGAGTGACTGCTTCTTCATCAGTTGCGCTAGCGCAGGGCTCGACCGATATCAGAATCGGTAACCACTCACGAACGAGTCGGGCGCACCATCAACGCAACCAGCGTCTCGATGAAAGGAGAGACCGAAATGTTGAATACAAGTTCAAGTCAGAGTTCTGCGACGATCTATCAATTCCCGACCGGCGGCCGGGCTGCCCTCGGCGGACGCCGCTACAGCGAAGCCAAGGCCGATCTCACCGGCGCCCCGCGGGTCAATGAAGCCCTGTGCAGCGAGAGCTGGTACCACCAGGCCGCGATCGACGAATCCCAGCCGGTACGTGACCACTGATGCCGACAGCGCATTGTCCCGAGCCGCGCAGTCCTGAGCCGCGCACGAAAATTCAGGCGCGAGCCGCCGGATAAAGAAGGGTCGAAACAGCGAGGTTTCGGCCCTTTTTTCATGTCAGCCTGCAAGCTTCAAGTTAGCTCGCACGTCGTCACCGGCCGCTTGCCGATCTTGAAAGTGGTGCCCGATTTCTTGACGTGCAGGGTCACGCCGCCGCCGGAATAGCGCGTACCCGTCAGCGCCACCCGCTTCTGCAGTGTCACCGCCTTGCCGTCCACCTGCATATGGGCGCGCTTGTCATAGCCAAAAAATCCCACGATGAACTCGCTGCCATCGCCGCAGTGATAGGTCTGCCATGTCGTGGTCTGCGCGGACGCTGCCGAGGCGCCAAACACGATCGCACCGGCGAGCAGCGCGCCGGGAATGGTGGTCTTGCCGGAATTCATATTTTCCCCTTTCTGCAGCGAGTATAGACCAGTTCGGAGCGCTCGGTACAATTGCCGGCCGCATGCCCCATCCCCACCAAGTTCCGGTCAATGTCACAATCCCCTGCCCGCCATCTCAATCTTACCGGCGCCAGCAATTTTCGCGATCTCGGCGGCTATGCCGGCCAGGACGGGCGGACCGTGCGCTGGCGAAAGCTGTTCCGCTCCAACCATCTCGGCCACCTCACGGCAGCCGACATCGCCGTGCTGCGCCAGCTCGGCGTCAAGAGCGCCTTCGATTTTCGCGGCAAGGACGAGCGCAGCGAAGCGCTATGCGGCCTCGAGGATATCGAAACCCATTCGCTGCCGGTCGAACCGACCGTGGTGGCGGCGTTGCGGGCGATCCATGCCACCGGCAGACCCGCGACGGCGGACGATGCGCTGGAAGTGATGCGGGATTCCTATCGCGGCTATGTCGAGCACAACACGCCGCGCTTCCGCGCGCTGTTTGCGCATTTGCTGGAAGACCGCGCGCCGCTGGTGATCCATTGCACCGCCGGCAAGGACCGCACCGGCTTTGCCTGCGCGCTGATCCTGCACACGCTGGGCGTCGCCGACGAGGTGATCGCGGAAGACTATTTGTTAACCAACCAGTTCTATCGCCGCGATCCGTCGGTCAGCAGCGACCTGTCCGAAGATGTCCGGCAGGTGCTCGGAACGGTCCAGGCCTCGTTCCTGGCCGCAGCGTTCGAGACCATCAATGCCGGCTATGGCGGTCTCGACCGCTATTTGCGCGATGGCCTCGGCATCGGCCCCGCCGAGCGCGACGCCTTGCGCGAACGCTATCTGGAAGCCTGACCGACGAGATTGGACCGCCGTCAGGCGGCCGCTTCCATCTCGGCATCGAGGTCGGAAATGACCTCCTCGAAAGCCTGAATCGCCTGCTGAATCGCGGCGATCTGCATCAGCTCCCAGCCACTGACAGGACCATTGCGGTTCTGGAGCGCAACGACCAGATCGCGGCGCTGCTCCTTGAGTTGAACCAGCGGCAGGCCGTGGTCAGGCAATGTTCTCATCATGGCGTCTTCAGCCCCTTCTTGTCCGGAGGCCGACCATACAGATTTCGTTCTGCCGTCCGCTTACAGAACTCGGACAAATTTTATCGAATTTTCGCCGTATCGGCCGTTCCTTAGCCGTGCCTTAGCCCGCCCCGGCCGGCGCCTTGCTGATGGCCTCGCACAGCGCCACTGCAACGCGCTGCGTGCTCCAGTCGTTCTGATGCAGCTTGTCGGGGTCGGTCGGGTCGAGCATCCGCTCGAAGGCAATGCTGTTCTGCACGTGCCAGTGCCGCATCAGCGCCCAGCGCCTGAACACAC
Source organism: Bradyrhizobium sp. (assembly GCA_035278345.1). Taxonomy (GTDB): domain Bacteria; phylum Pseudomonadota; class Alphaproteobacteria; order Rhizobiales; family Xanthobacteraceae; genus Bradyrhizobium. The sequence goes on from DATEJC010000385.1 coordinate 2,540, forward strand.
TGACGGCGGCCTTTTCCGCGACGCCCGCAATCAGCGACACCATCCGGTCTGCGGCGTCCGCCCGGTCGTCGAGCAGCATCGCCGTCACATATTGCGGATCCATCATGACGACGTCGATCGGATGCTGCTTGAGGCGCGCCAGGCCCTCCTCGATCTTCGCGGCGACGCCCTCCAGATTGTATTTGTGGAAGACCGCGTTGGTTCCAACCTGCCAGATCACCAGCGACGGCTTCTCGGCAAAGATATCGGCATCAAAGCGCA
>DATEJC010000386.1:0-2478 GCA_035278345.1 Bradyrhizobium sp.
CGCGAGGAAGCGGGCGATTGCCTGCTGTTCTACCGGATGGGAGACTTCTTTGAGCTGTTTTTCGATGATGCAAAGATCGCAAGCCAGATTCTCGACATTGCACTCACGACGCGTGGTGAACACAATGGGGTCGCCATCCCGATGTGCGGCGTGCCGGTCCATTCGGCAGAAAGCTATCTGGCTCGCCTCATAAAGGCCGGTTGCCGGGTCGCCATTGCCGAACAAGTGGAAACGCCGGCGGAAGCAAAGAAGCGCGGCGGTTCGAAGGCGTTGGTCGCGCGCGACATCGTGCGTTTCGTCACGGCCGGCACGCTGACCGAGGAAGCCTTGCTGGAGCCGCGCCGGGCCAATGTGCTGGCCGCCGCCTGCGAGGTGCGCGGAGTTGCCGGGATCGCCGCCTGCGATATCTCGACCGGCCGAATGGAACTGGAGGAATGCCCGCCGGAGCATCTGTCCGCCGTTCTGGCCCGGCTCGGAGCAATCGAACTGGTGCTGCCCGATGGTTGGGAAGGGGCGCCCGAGGGCGCCATAAGCCGTTCGGGCCATGAGTTCTCCTCGGAAGGCGGCGAAGCGCGATTGAAGCTGATCCATGGCGTCGCCACGCTTGATGGCTTCGGCTCCTTCACCCGCGCCATGCTGGCCGCCGCCGGCGGGCTCATCGCTTATCTGGATCATGTCGGTCGCGGGAAGCTGCCGCTGCTCTTGCCCCCTGCTTCGCGCTCAGGCGAGGCGACCCTCGCTATGGATGGAGCGACGCGAGCGAGCCTGGAAATCCTCGAATCCTCGACCGGCGGTCGTAAGGGTAGTCTGATCGATGCGATCGACCGCTGCGTCACTGGCGCCGGCGCTCGCCAGCTTGCGGAAGATTTATCCGCGCCGCTGACGAACTGCGCGGCCATCGCAGAGCGGCTGGAACTGGTCGAGTGGTTCCACGAAGATGCCCTGCTGCGTGAGGACGTGCGTGCCGCCCTGCGTGCGCTGCCTGACGTGGGCCGCGCGCTGGGCCGGGTCGTTGCGGGCAGAGGCTCTCCCCGCGATCTCGGTCAGCTTCGCGATGGTCTTTCCGGTGCGCGCATGGCTGCGGATCGGCTTGCGCGGCGGGAGGATTTGCCGATGTTGCTTAAAGCGCTGCTGCCCGATCTCGGCGGCCATGGCGCGCTGGTGGATCATTTCGAAAGGGCGCTGGTGTCGGCGCCGCCCACTGAGCGGGGACAGGGCGGATATATCGCCGCCGGCTATGACGCGGCGCTGGACGAATTGCGCCGGATCGCGGGCAACGCCCGCCGCGCGATCGCCGCGCTAGAGGCGAAATACCGCGAACAAACCAGCGTCGCCGCGCTCAAGATCAAGCACAACAACGTCCTCGGCTATTTCATCGAAGTGCCTCAGCGTCACGCGGATAAGCTGCTGGAGCCCGACAGCGGCTTCTCCCATCGTCAGACCATGGCCGGCGCCATGCGCTTCAACGCGCTCGCCTTGCACGAGGAAGCGAGCCGCATCGCCGAAGCCGGCGTTCACGCGCTTGCCGCTGAGGATGCGCACTTTGAGGAGTTAGTGAGTGAAGCGGTGGCGGCTCGGCACAAGATCGCTCGCACCGCGGCCGCGCTTGCGCGTATCGACGTTGCGGCCGGGCAGGCGGAACGGGCGGCGGAAGGCGGATGGGCGCGTCCGCAGGTGGTGGAGGGCCTCTCGCTCGATATCGAGGGTGGCCGTCACCCCGTGGTCGAAGCAGCGCTTGCAAATCAGGGTGAGCGTTTCGTCGCCAATGATTGCCGGCTCGGCACGCATGACCGGCTCTGGCTGATCGGTGGCCCCAACATGGGCGGCAAGTCGACTTTTCTTCGGCAGAACGCGCTGATCGTGCTGCTGGCGCAAGCCGGCGGCTTCGTGCCGGCCAAGGCGGCGCGGATCGGGATTGTCGACCGTCTGTTCAGCCGCGTCGGCGCTTCGGACAATCTTGCGCGTGGGCGTTCGACCTTCATGGTCGAAATGGTGGAGACCGCCGCGATTCTTTCGCAGGCCACTGAACGCAGCTTCGTGATACTTGACGAGGTGGGGCGCGGCACCTCCACGTACGACGGCCTCGCTCTGGCCTGGGCCGTGGCTGAGGCTGTCCACGAGACGAACCGTTGCCGCTGCCTTTTCGCCACGCATTACCATGAACTGGCGCGATTGGCGGAAACCTGCGAGGCGCTTTCTCTGCATCACGTGCGCGCGCGGGAGTGGAAGGGCGACCTCCTTCTGCTTCACGAAGTGGCGGAGGGTCCGGCCGATCGCAGCTATGGCCGTGCCGTCGCGCGGTGGGCGGGGATACCGCCGAAGGTCAGCAGTCGCGCAAAGGCGGTGCTGGATAAGCTGGAAAAGGGTCGTGCCGAAACCGGCGGGCTGGCGGCGGGTCTTGGCGACCTGCCCCTATTCGCGGCGGCGGCAGAGGCGCATGAAGACGCGTGTGACGCCTTGCGCGACCGTTTGCGCACG
>DATEJC010000387.1:0-3450 GCA_035278345.1 Bradyrhizobium sp.
TACGTCACGCCCTATGAAGCCGCCGGCGAGGACGCCACCTATATCAGCCGCATCCGCGAGGACGCCACGGTGGAGAACGGCCTCGTGCTGTGGTGCGTCTCCGACAATTTGCGCAAGGGCGCGGCACTGAACGCGATCCAGATCGCGGAAGTCCTGATCAACCGCAAGCTCATCACCGCCAAGAAGAAGGCGGCATAAGGCGGGAGCCGGAGAGTCGCGAATGACCGAGGAGCCGGCGTCCACCTACCAGCCGAACCCGACAGCCAAGCGCGTCGAGCGCGGTTTCGAGAGCCTGATCTTCAACAGCCGTTGGCTGATGGCGCCGTTCTATTTCGGCCTCGTCGTCAGCCTTGCGGTGCTGCTCCTGAAATTCTGCATGGTGCTGTACGAATTCATCGTGCATGCGCCAGGGTCGAAAGAGTCCGACATTATCCTCGGCGCGCTCGGGCTGATCGACATCTCGCTGACCGGCAATCTGATCCTGATCGTGGTGTTCTCCGGCTACGAGAATTTTGTCTCCAAGATCGATCCCGGCGATCATCCCGACTGGCCGGAATGGATGACCAAGATTCATTTCGGTGGGCTGAAGCAGAAGCTGCTGGCCTCGATCGTGGCGATCTCGGCGATCCAGGTGTTGAAGGCCTTCATGAATATCGACAGCAGCTTCGATCCCAACAAGCTCGGCTGGCTGGTTGGCGTGCACCTGGTGTTCGTGATCTCGGCCTTCATGCTGGCGATCGGCGACCGCTACGGCGGCGGAGATCACGGCGGCGAGTAAGGGGCCTACGCGCTACTCGCCATTCGCTATTCGCTTATGACCTCCCGCGCGCTGCGGAATTCCTTGGCTTCCTGATCGAGCACGAACAGCGAGCCCTCGGCGACGCCGAAATAGGCGCCGTGCAGATACATCTCGCCCTTCTGCACGCGCTCGCGCACGAAGGGGAAGGTCATGAGGTTCTCCAGGCTGCGGAACACGGCGGCTTTTTCGATGCGCACGGTGAAATCGTGCATGGTCTCGTGGTCGCGCTGCTCGACCACCTCGCCCGGCTTGATGAACATCGCCATCCACTTGCCGATGAAATCGCCCGGCGACAGCGGCTTGATTTTATCGATAAAGGCGCGGATGCCGCCGCACTGGGCGTGGCCAAGCACGACGATGTGCTTTACCTGGAGCACGCTGACGGCAAATTCCAGCGCAGCCGAGACGCCATGGGCAGCGCTGTCCGGCTGATAGGTCGGCACCAGATTGGCGATGTTGCGCACCACGAACAATTCGCCCGGGCCGGCGTCGAAAATCACTTCTGGCGAGACGCGGGAATCGCAACAACCGACCACCATCACCGCCGGCGACTGGCCGCGCTCCGACAATTCGCGGTAGCGCGTCTGCTCGGTCGGCAGGCGCTGCGTGGTGAAGGTGCGATAGCCGTCGATGAGGTGCTGCGGAAAGGGTGCCATGGCCCTTGCCTAACCATATGCGGCGGACCGGAACAAGGCTTTCGGGAATGGAAACGGAGTGCTATCGCCTGCGTTTCAAGGAATGCTGAGGGGAACCGCCATGATCCGTCCGCGCCGCAGCCTGTTGTTCATGCCGGGATCGAACGCCCGGGCGCTGGAAAAGGCGCGTACCTTGCCGGTCGACGGCCTGATCCTCGACCTCGAGGACGCGGTTGCGCCCGACGCCAAGGCGCTGGCGCGCGACCAGATCGCGCAGGCGGTGGCTGCCAAGGGTTTTGGCAAGCGCGAGGTGCTGATCCGCATCAATGCGCTCGATACACCCTGGTGGATCGACGATCTCAACATGGCTGGCAAGGCTAGGCCCGACGGCATTTTGGTACCGAAGATTTCCAGCGTCGCCGATCTCACGGCGATCGCCGATCGGCTCAGCGACATCAATGCCGATCAGACGATCCGGGTCTGGGCCATGATCGAGACCGCGCGCGCGGTGCTGGATGCCGACAAGATCGCGGCGGCCTCGCGCGATTCCGAGATGCGGCTCGCCGGCTTCGTGTTCGGGCCCAACGACATCTCGCGCGAAACCCGCATCCGCATGAAGCCGGGCCGCGCCGAGATGATTCCGATGATCACGCACTGCATCCTCGCCACCCGCGCGCATGGGCTGGAGATCCTCGATGGCCCCTATAGCGACATCGCCAATGTCGATGGTTTTGCCGCCGAATGCGCGCAAGGCCGCGATCTCGGCTTCGACGGCAAGACGCTGATCCATCCAAGCCATATCGCCGCCTGCAACGCCATCTTCACGCCGCCAGCGGAAGAGGTGGAATTGGCGCGCAAGATCATCGCGGCGTTCCAGCAGCCGGAGAACGCCTCGCGCGGCGCGATCCAGCTCGATGGCCGCATGGTGGAGCGGCTGCATGCCGACATGGCGCGCCGCACGATCGCGATCGCGGATGCGATTGCGTCGATGGCTCATTAGTTCTGCGCTCGCGAGTCAAACTTCTCCGCGGCCCACGCATGCAGGCTCCCGGCGACCGGCGCCTGATTGCCCCGGCCCTTGGGCGAGATGTGCAGGCCGATCACCTGGGGATCGGCAATCAAACCCGAAAACTCCGAGGGCTCGAAAAACAGTTTCGGCTCGGCGTGCACGGCATAGAACGACTTCTTCGGCAGCGCATGCGCGATTTGCCCGCCGCGGCGGGCGAGCGCCGTGAGCGCGGCGGGGCCATAGATCGCGACGCGGATGTCAGAAAGTCGCTGCGAGCCGCCGCGCAGGCGTCGCATCGCAAACACCAGGCGATGTCGCAGCGCCAGCCAGTTCGGCGTCAGCTCATCCTGCACCATCAGTTCCGCAAATGCCGTCACGATGGAATCACCCGCGGGCAAATAGAGTACGGAATTGCCGAGCTGCCGCGGCCGCTCCCAGGCGAAGTAGGGATTTGCCGGATCGATCTCGACGGGCTTGAGCAGCAGCACGTCGGCGTCGAGCCACAAGCCCGCGCGCTGCGCCATCAGGCGCATGCGGAAAAAGTCCGAGAATTGCAACGTGGTCCAGTCGCGCCAGCTGCCATCGGGCTGTGGCGGGCGGAGCTTTTCCGAGAAGGCGTGCGGCAACACGCTTTCGGCCTCGGCATTGCCGACGCCTTCGGGCAGGCCCGGCAGCGGATCGAAACTATAGACTGTTACCTTGTGTCCGGCAGCGACCTGCGAACGAAGGCAGAGCGTTCGCAGCCGGTCGAGAGGGCCGTGCCAGAAGGTGACGATGTCAGGACGCATGCGTCACCATCGGCGATACATGGCGTTTTCAAGCGAAGTGAAAACCGGATCGCGTGAAGAAAACGCCTCAATCAAGATAGCGCCTTACGCCCAGGCGCGCTCTTTCTTGAGCTTGGCCTCGTAGGTATCGATCGAGGCCTTCTTCTCCATCGTGAGCCCGATGTCGTCGAGGCCGTTCATCAGGCAGTGCTTGCGGAACGGATCGATCTCGAACTTCAC
>DATEJC010000388.1:0-2445 GCA_035278345.1 Bradyrhizobium sp.
CCAATCGATGCTGCTCGGCACCGGTGCGTCGAACGCCAGGCCAAATCCGTGCACGGGGAAGGTCTGGCGAAACAGCGTATGCAGCGCGAACCAGATCGACAGATTGAGGATCACGCCGACCACGGCCGCCGTGATCGCCGACAGCGCGCCTGCCAGCGCCTTGTTGCCGCGCAAGGTCTCGATGTAGGGCGCGCCGGCGAAAATCCAGAGGAAGCACGGCACGAACGTCACCCAGGTGGCGAGCAGACCGCCGAGCGTCGCTGCCAGCATTGGCGGCAGCCCGCCGGCGTCGCGGAACGAGGCCATGAAGCCGACGAACTGGACCACCATGATCAGCGGCCCCGGCGTGGTTTCCGCCATGCCGAGCCCGTCCAGCATCTCGCGCGGCTGCACCCAGTGATAATAATCCGCCGCCTGCTGCGCGACATAGGCCAGCACAGCGTAGGCGCCGCCGAACGTCACCATCGCCATCTTGGAAAAGAAGATCGCGATCTGGCTGAAGACGTTGTCCGGTCCGAGCCCGATCACGAGCGTCGCGACGGGAACGAGCCACAGCACCAGCCAGATCGCGCTTACCCGCAGCGTCCGCGACGGGTTGGGCTTCACATGATCGGGGATGGCGTCACCAAGCATGCTGTCGATGACGGCCGCATTCCTGCCGCCGCCGTGCTCGACGCCGGCGAATTCCGGACGACCGAGCCGCGATCCGACAAAGCCGATGAGGCCGGCCGCGATGATGATCACCGGAAACGGAACGGCGAAGAAGAAGATCGCGACGAAGGCAATCGCGGCAAGGGCGATCATGACGCGGTTACGCAACGCACGTTTGCCTACACGCACCACCGCCTCGATGACGATGGCGAGCACCGCAGCCTTCAGGCCGAAGAACAGCGCCTCGACGAATCCGACATTGCCGTAGGCGGCGTAGATGTAGCTGAGCGCCATGATGGCGACGACGCCGGGGACGATGAACAGCCCGCCCGCCACGAGACCTCCGGCCGTGCGATGCAGGAGCCAGCCGATATAGGTCGCCAGTTGCTGCGCCTCAGGCCCCGGCAGCAGCATGCAATAGTTAAGCGCATGCAGGAAACGCGCCTCGGATATCCAGTTCTTCTCCTCGACGAGGATGCGATGCATGACCGCGATCTGGCCCGCCGGCCCGCCGAAGCTGAGGATGGCGACGCGCAGCCACACGACGAGCGCTTCGCCGAAGGAGATGCCGTGTGCATATTCCGGCGCGCCGCTCTTGCTTGCAGAAAGGTCCGTCATGGCGCGACCTCGCAAACCGAGAAGGCTACGTGACGACGATATTTCGGTGATATTATCGTAATGGCAGACATGATGCGTCCTTGGTGAGAGACCGGACGCGATTCTTGGGCATGTCGCCTCGTGGGGAGATCGCTTCCCCATGGATACAAAATAGGCGCGGAGCTGGCTTTGTCAACGCGGATCAGGTCGGCCTCCCGCCGGAAGCTTCTTGAGCCGGCGCAGGTCGCCGGAAGCCTCCGCCAGCAGCCAGTCGCGAAACGTCACGATCTTCGGCAGGCTCGCCGTCGCCTTCGGACAGATGATCCAGTAGGTCTTGGCCAGCGGCAGCGACAGCGCAAACGGGCGCACCAGATGTCCGTTGATGAGATCCCATGCCGCGAGCGTGGTGCGCGCCAGCGCAATGCCCTGTCCGTTGATCGCGGCATCGATCACCATGCTGGCGCGGTTGAGCACCGGACCGTGAGTAACGTCGGCCTCGTCAAGACCCGCCTCCTGCAGCCAGTTGTTCCAGTCGGTGCGGCTGTCCATGTGGATCAACGGAAACTTCAAGAGGTCAGCCGGCTTGGCGAGGCGGCGGCGCCCGGACAACAGCTTCGGGCTGCACACCGCAAACAGCTGCTCCGAACTCAGCCGCACCGTGTCGAGGCCCGGCCAATTGCCGTCGCCATGGCGTACGGCGAGGTCCACCTCCTCGCGCGCAAAGTCGACGTGATGCAGCGTGGCTGAAACGCGCAAGTCGATCTCCGCATGCGCCTCGGCGAAATGGCCGAGCCGGTGCACCAGCCATTTGGCGGCGAAGTCCGGCGAGGTCGACACCGTGAGCACGCCGGCGCTCTGCCGCTGCAACAGCCGTTCGGTGCCGATCGCGATGCGATCGAGCGCGTCGCGGACGATGGCGAGATAGTCGCGCCCGGCTTCGGTGATGATCAGGCGCTGCCGCTCGCGGTTGAACAGCTTGACCGCGAGCTCCGCTTCCAGCGCCTTGACCTGATGGCTGACCGCGCCCTGCGTGACGCAGAGCTCTTCGGCGGCGCTCGTAAAACTCTCATGCCGCGCAGCGGCTTCGAAGGCCTTCAGGGCGTTGAGCGGCGGCAAGCGTGGGCGCATCGCACGACTTCATGAGAAAAACTAAGGCAGGCACGAGAAACGATGCTTTGCGGGCAAGGGCCCTGCAAC
>DATEJC010000389.1:0-7006 GCA_035278345.1 Bradyrhizobium sp.
ATCACCGGCAACAGCGTCAGCAATGTCCGCGAGGTCGCGCTGTATTCCGAGTTTGCCTTCGAGGGCGCGGTCATTGCCAACAACACCGTCGACGGCGCGGCGCTCGGCGTCTCCGTCTGCAATTTCAACGAGGGCGGCCGCATCGCTGTCGTGCAGGGCAACATCATCCGCAATCTCGTGCCAAAGCGCCCCATCGGCACCGCGCCGGACGACGATGCCGGGATCGGCATCTACATCGAGGCCGATACGTCCGTCACCGGCAACGTGATCGAGAACGCTCCCGCCTTCGGCGTTATCGCCGGCTGGGGCAAATATCTGCGCGACGTCGCCATCACGGGCAACGTCATCCGCAACAGCTTTGTCGGCATCGGCGTGTCAGTTGTGCCGGGCGCCGGCACCGCGCTGGTCCACAGCAACATGATTGCGGAGGCGCCGCGCGGCGCGGTGGTCGGGCTCGACCATGCCCGCCCGGTCACGACGGATCTCACCACCGATGGCGCGCAGCGCTATGCGCAGGTGGCCGTCGGCCCCAATACGGTGCGGCGCTAGTTCTTTTCCGGCGACTGGAAGGCGTTGTGCAGCAGCGGGTAGCGCTCGGCCATCGCGACGATGTCGAGCGTCAGGGCCAGCGTCTTGTCGAGGGCGCCATCGTCAGGCGTCTCGACCGGATCGAGCACGAGCACGGGCTCAGGCTCGGGCGTTGCGGGCAGCGCCGGCACCACGCTCACCGGCGGCGCAACGGAATGCTCCGCCAGTTTCGGCGCGATGGACGGGATTGGCGCTGTCGGCAGGTCGCGCCTCATAGGCGGAACGGAGCTGCGCCGGCCGAGCCAGGAAAGATCCACCGGCCGATTGTTCAGCGTCGCTTCAGCGTGCAGCATGCCTCGCCAAGTCTCCACGGCGCTCTTGGCTTCGCGGATGTTCTCGAGGAAGTCGCGTTCGCTGTGATAGCGGCGCCAGCGGCCGGTCTCGAACAGCTCGGTGAGGTAGTCCAGCCGTTGCTCCGCAAGTGCAGACCAGCGCGCAACGATGTCGCGTCCCCGCGCGACGTCGGTTCGATCTGTCATCAAATTGCCCGTAAGAGGAAAACGGACGCGAGACGCAACGAACCGAATCAGTCTGGATGTGACAGGGATATTCTGTGGAAAACTTTCCCGTTGTCCAGCAAGCGATCCTTGCCCGGAAAGCGGCTTCCGGAAAATCCGCGTGAATACGGGCTTTCCTGCAACACTCCACGGTCAAGTGCCATGGCCGCATGGCGGCATTGCCGCGAATGCCTCCAGGCTTTCCGCACAGGATTTCGAAAACGGTAGCCGAAAGAAAAGACCCGTCCGGGGGGACAACCGGACGGGTCAAAGCCATATGGGCGCTTGGGGTGGATGGGCGCTCGCGCCGAATATAGCTAATGGGGAGGGATAACCGCTCCCACGCCAAATTAGTCGCGCCATTCGGCCGGACGTTCAACGTGCCGGCCGGATTTTTTTAACTCTTTGGAAGCGGGGTTTCGGTCGGAACTACTGCGGAGCGGGCCGATTTGGCTCGTTCGCGCCCGATTTGTCGGATGCCATCGCAGCCGGCGGTACTTTCAGCTCCCGGCTCACGGAAACGTCATTGTCGGCCGGCGTGCCGTTCTGCGGCGCCGTGGCAACCGGAACCTGCGGCGTCGCGGTCGCAGCCTGCGTGGCCGCGAAAGCATCTGCCTGCCCATAACCGAACAGTTCGTCCTTGCCGGGCGCGCCGAGATCGCGCGCAGTGGACGTGAGGATGGCCCGCACCTCGTTCGGCTTCAAGTTGGGATTGCGCTCGAGCAGCAGCGCCGCGATGCCGGAGACGTAAGCCGCCGAGAACGAGGTGCCTGACGTCATCTGGTATTTCTGGTCCGGCGCCGGCAGGAAAATGTCGGTACCGGGGGCAGCCAGCGCGATATGGACGCCGCGGTTCGACGCCGTGAACAGCCGGTCCTGCGCGTCGGTGCCGCTGACCGCAATCACGTTCGGATTGGCGGCGGGAAACAGCGGCGGCGATTTCGGCCCGGCATTGCCGGCGGCAGCCACCAGCACCACGTCGCGCGCCGCGGTCGCCGCGATGGCGCGCTCGATCAACATGTCCTTTGGCCCGGCGAAGCTCATGTTGATGATCTGCGCGCCGTGCAGCACGGCGTAGTTCAGGCTCTTGATGATGACATAGGACGAGCTCTCGGCGCCGCCCTGCGCGCTGGCGAAGGCGCGGATCGCGATGATGCGTGCTTCCGGTGCGCTGCCCATCAGGCGGCCATGGGCGGCAATTGCGCCGGCAATGCCGGTGCCGTGGACGTGTGGGCCTTCCTTGCTGCTCAGCGCGTCGAAATTGTCGGAAATCGAATCGGCGAGTTCGGGATGGCTGGCGTCGATGCCGGAGTCGATCACTGCGATCGTCACGTTCATGCCGTGCGCCAGTTGGTGCGCCTGCGGCAGTTTCAATTTTGCGACCGCATATTGCGCAGGATCGCCTTCGGTCAGCGGCTTGGCCTGCTGCAGGAGGTAGCGCCAGTTGAACTGCACGGCGCGCACACTGCTATCGGCGGCAAACGCCCGGCGTGCGGTATCGAGCGGACGGCCGTCGGTGATGCGGAACAGCCCGACGGTGGCGCCGATCAACGGAAAATTCTGTGACTCGACCAGCACCATGCCATGGCGCTGCGCCAGCGCGCGCACCTGCTCGTCGGACATCGCGCCGTCGATTTCGGCCACCAGTTCATTGGGGAAGTTGAGCGAGATAGTCGCGGTCGAGGGAGAATTCGGTCCCTTCCCCTTGCCCTTCCCACCCTTGCTGGCCGACTTGCCGTCACCGCCGCCGCTTGCGACCGGCTTGCCCTGGCATTGGCCGTCCGCATTGCGGTCGGCGGCATCGCAAACCGGATAGAGGTTCGGCGAATACCGCACATAAGGCATCGTCGAATTCGGATTGACACGCAAGCGCGTGGTCGTGGTCGGGGTTGCCCGCGACGTGCCGGGGCCGACGCTGGTGACCGCATTGCTGCGGCTGCCAATGTTGGGATCGACCCGCGTCGTGATTGTCGGATTGATGGTCGGGATGCGCGGCTGGATATTGAGGTTCGGCCGCATGATCGCCTGCGCAAAGGCCTGCGGCATGTCGAGCAAGGCCAACGGGGCGGCGATCAGCATGATCGCGGCGCAGCCCGCCTTCAAACGCCTCCTGGTCGCTTCATCGAACATGAGACCTCGCCATTGCGCGGACCGGGCCACCGCGACGGACTTTACGGCGCGGAGGACTCGGCGAGGCTGACGATCTTCTCGCCGCGCAGCTTGCTCATCAGACCGGCAACTTCGTCCTTGGACATCGACTTGCTGCCGAACTGCAGGCGGAACAGCCCGTTGGCGCCGCCGACGACAACCGCCTGGTAATTGTCGAGCAGTGCATTGATGTCGGCCATCTTCGCATCCGGCGCAAAACGCACCAGCGCGCGCGGCGGCGTGCCGCCTTTAGCGAGTTCGCGGGTCGGGGCGGGCGCCGGCCTTTCGCTCCCGCTGAGCGAAGCGGTCTGGTAGGTCTCGCCCTTCAGGAACACGGTGCCGATCACGCCGGCCTGCAACAGCAGCGCCAACGCGGCTGCCGTGGCCGACCAGGCCAGGGTGCGCGGCGACAGGCTGGCGAAGAACTGCGCGATGCCGGTGGAGAAGCGCGAGGTCAGCGAGGGCTTGCGCGCGGGCTCGCCGTCGATCGCCGCAAACAGCTTCTGCATGGCGCGCGCCGACGGCGCACCCAGGCTCTCGTTGAGGTGAATGGTTTCCGCAAATTCCTCGCGGATCACGGCGTACTGTTTCGCAAGCTCGGGATCGCGGGCGAGCGCTTCCTCGACACGGCGCGCGTCACGCGCGTTCAACGTGCCGGCGGCATGCCACGGCAGCAGCATCTCGATCTCGCTGGGCTCGTCCAGCATCTTTTTGCTCATCGCCATCATGGCCAGCCTCGTTCAATTCCGGCTGCTTTAAGCAGTTCAGCCAATTTCTTGCGCGCATAGAACAGGCGCGTCTTCACGGTGTTCTCGGGAATGCCGACGATCTGCGCCACCTCTTCCACGGACTTCTCGTGGTAGTAGACGAGATCAACGATCTCCCGGTGCTCGGCGGAAAGTGCGGTCAGGCACTTCCGCAACGCTTCACTCGTATCCTTCTTCTGGACCGACACTTCGGGATCATCGGAACTATCCTCGATCGCGTTGGCCGCCTCGTCGTCCAGTTCAGCGTCCTTCCTGCGCCGGAGCGCAGAGAGGGCCTTGAACCGGGTAATCGCCAAGAGCCAGGTGGAAACGGCGGATCGGCCTTCGAACTTTCCGGCCTGACGCCACACATCGAGGAACACCTCGCTGATGAGATCTTCCGCGATCTGCTCGTCCCGAACGAGCCGAAGCCCGAAACGGAACACCCTGACGTGGTGCCGTCCATACAGCACCTGCATGGCGAGCCGGTCGCCTTGAGCGATCCGGGCGATAAGGACTTCGTCCGTAGCCGCCTGTGTCGCGCTCAATTGCCGTCTCGCAAGTTTTGTCGGGTGGAAATGGGGTGTGGTTCGAAGAAGGAGGTAAGATTCTTCAAGCTATCGCAACTCCGAAAATGCATATGTAACGTACCCCACAAAAGGCCGGCAAAATTCGGCCCCGGCACCGGGTAAGGTCGATAAGCACCGAGTTTTGGTATCATAATACCCCGACCGCCTTCACGAAAGACCCAGCGCGACCATACCAAGCCTTGGCAAGCAAGGCAGTAGTTCCTCACCCGTTAATCGCACCTGCCGCGAGCCGGGCCGTCAGCTCCTTGCAGCAGCCGATTTCCGTTGAAAAACAACGGGAATGCCCGGGTTTTGACGGAGGAGAGCACGCTCCAAAGATACCAAACCTAAAGGCTTCCCACGTAGATTTTTGGCAAGTTTCCAGCAACGGCGAGACTATGGATACCGCTGCGCCACCCTTCCTGAATCCGATTGCAGCCGCGGGCGAGACGCCCGGCTCCCGGTTGTCGACGGAAGCGCTGGCGCGCCGGGCGAAGCAGCGCCGCCAGATCCAGGGCATGATCGGCGTCAGCTACGTCATCGATGCAGGCATCCTGCTGATCTACGCTTGGGCCGGGACGGTGCCCTTCTGGCTCGGGCCGGTCTATGGACTTGCCGGCCTCGCTCTCGTGGCGCTCGCCATCCTGACGTCGGAGACCGGCATCAACGAGCGCTTCAAGGATCACTACATGGTCGCGCCGCAGTCGGCCGCGAACATGATGGCCATGGTGGCCTTCACCTACATCGCGCCGCAGGTCGGCGTACTGTTCCTCTGCTCGCTCTTCACCGTCTTCAGCTTCGCTTCGTTGCGCTCGACGCCGATCCAGACCGCCATCATCTGGACCGCCATGGCGCTGGGCCTGGCCGGCCTGTTCCTGCTGACCGACAAGCCGATCGGGATGCCGCACGGCAGCCAGCTCGAACGCTTCACCACCATGCTGGTGTTCACGCTCACCATCGGCCGCTGTATGTTCCTCGGCATCTTCTCGAGCGCGATGAAGGCGTCGCTATACCAGAGCGGGCTGAAGCTGAAGGAGGCCTACAAGCGCATCGAGGAGCTCGCCGAGCTCGACGAGCTGACCGGCTCGTTCAACCGCCGCTGCATCATGCGCATGCTGGACGAGGAGATCGCGCGCTCGGCGCGGAGCGGCTCGCCCTGCTCGGTCGCGCTGATCGATCTCGATCATTTCAAGCGCGTCAACGACACCTACGGCCATCCCGTCGGCGACGAGGTACTGCGCACCTTTGCCATCACTATGTTCGCCAACATCCGCAGCGTCGACCGCTTCGGCCGCTATGGCGGCGAGGAATTCCTGCTGATCCTGCCCGACATGCCGAACGATGGCGCGGCGCACGCCCTCGATCGGCTGCGCGCCATCGTCGCCGATGTCGACTGGAGCGCGTTTTCGCCCGGCATGAAGGTGACGTTCTCGGCGGGCGTTGCCACGCTAAGGCCTGACGAGACCACCGACAGCTTCCTCACGCGCACCGACAGCGCGCTCTACACAGCCAAGGCTCAGGGACGCAACCGCATCGCCCGAGCCTGAACGATTTCGCCTACCCGCTGCGGAGAATCCGCTGACGGGCCAACGCTCCAGGATAGAGTCATGAGTTCGAAGTCCGCCAAAGCCCCCGAGAATCTGCTGGACGAATTGCAGGCCACCCTCGCCCACGGTACCGTCGCGCGCCGGGTAGAGGCGCTCCGCCGGGTCACCGACCTCTTCCTCAACAACGCGGTGGACTATTCCGACGAGCAGATCGGGCTGTTCGACGACGTGTTCCAGTGCCTGATTCTGCACATCGAGACGTCGGCCAAAGCGCTGCTCGCGAGCCGTCTGGCGCCGATCGACACCGCGCCGCCGCTGACGATCCGGGCGCTCGCCTTCGACGACGTCATCGAGGTGGCCGGGCCCGTGCTGACTCAGTCCTGCCGGCTCGACGACGACGCCCTGATCGAGGCGGCGCGCAACAAGAGCCAGGCGCATCTGCTCGCCATCTCGAACCGCCAGTCGCTCTCCGGCGCCGTGACCGATGTGCTGGTGCTGCGCGGCAATGACGAGGTGGTGCAAAACACCGTCAACAATCCCGGCGCCGAATTCACCGAGCGCGGTTTCACGCGGCTGGTCAATCGCGCCGAGAACGACGACGACCTCGCCACCTGCGTCGGCCTGCGCCCGAACATTCCGCGGCATCTTTATCTGAAGCTGCTGGCCAAAGCTTCCGACGCGGTCAGGGAACGGCTGGCGTCGGCCAATCCAAACCAGGCCAGACAGGTTTCCGGCGCGGTCAGAGAAGCCACGCGCCGCGCGCGCTCGGCCGTGTCAGCCGTTACCGAGCAGACGGCGATTGCGCATGCGCTGGTGAAGTCGTTGTTCGAGGACGGGCGGCTGGACGAATTCCAGATCGCTTCGTTTGCTGAAGCGGGCAAGTTCGACGAGACCAATGCCTCGATGGCGGC
>DATEJC010000390.1:0-6856 GCA_035278345.1 Bradyrhizobium sp.
GAAACCGGACGTATTGCTGACTATGAACCTGACGGCGGTGACGCGGGAGGAATGAGCGACGCGGCGCGACGCATGCGGCGCCGTTTCTTCACCTCGCCCCGCTTGCGGGGAGAGGTCGGATCGCATCGCAAGATGCGATCCGGGTGCAGGGTACATCGACAGATATCTCTTGCGGAGAGAGCTCCTCACCCTGCCCTCTCCCCGTAAGAACGGGGAGAGGGAGAAGCTCTACTCCGCCTTCAATCCCGCCGCTGCAACGACCTTGGCCCACTTCTCCGTCTCTTCCGCAATCAGCCTGCCGAAATCAGCAGGCGTGCCGGGCAGCGGCTCGCCACCGAGGGCTTCCAGCCGCTTCCTCAGCGTGGGATCGGCGACCGCGGCGTTGATCTCCTTGTTGAGCGTGGCGACGACCATCTCGGGCACCGCCTTCGGCGCGCACAGCCCGTACCACTGGCTGGTTTCATAGCCCGCCACGAAGTCCGCGACCGGTGGCAGCTCCGGCATCACTTCGGCGCGCGTGGCCGTGGTCACCGCGAGCGCGCGCAGCTTGCCGGTCTTCACATAGTCGACGGTGCCGGGCGCGGTGGCGAACAGCAGGTGGACGTGGCCGGTCAGCAGATCCGCCATTGCCGGTCCCTGCCCGCGATACGGCACGTGCAGCATGTCGACGCCGGCCATCATCTTGAACAGCTCGCCCGCCATATGCGGCGCGCTGCCATTGCCGGCCGAGGCCATGGTGATCTTGCCGGGATTGGTTTTTGCGTAGGCGATCAGCTCGGGGACGGTCCTATACGGCACGTCGGGATGCACCATGATGATCATGGGCACGCGGATGATGCCGCCGATGGCGGCGATGTCGCGAATGAAATTGAAGTTGAGCTTTGGGTAGAGCGAGGCGTTGACGGCGTTCGGCACGGTGGCGAGCAGCAGCGTGTAGCCGTCGGCCGGCGCATTGATCACGGTCTCGGTGCCGATATTGCCGCCGGCGCCCGGGCGGTTCTCGGTGACAAAGGATTGCCCGAGGCGCTCGGTGAACCACTGCCCGATCAGCCGCGCGGTGATGTCGACGCCGCCGCCTGCCGCAAAGCCCGCGACAATGCGCACCGGCCGCGTCGGATAATCGAGCGCGCACGCGGCGCGCGGCATGGCCGGCAGCGCCGCCGCGATGCCTGCGAGCTGCAGGAAAGTTCTGCGCGGAAGTTGCATGTTCTTCCCACCACCTGCGGCATTGGTGCTTCCCGCCGCCTTGCGGCTGCAAATCCTAAGTAAAGAGCAAGCGGATGCAACCGCCGCTAACACATCGTTAACCCTGTCCGCCTTAGGGTCGGTTTTGGCGCCGAAATCCGGCGTCGGGTGACCATGATGTCGTTTGCGCAAAAGAAATCATCTCTGCCGTCGGCGCAGGAGCGGCGCCGCTTCCAGCGCGTCAAGGTGCACCTGCTCGGCCGCTACATGCTGCCCGATCGGCGCGAATTCCCCTGCCAGATCATCAATATGTCGCCGGGGGGCCTGGCCCTGCTGGCGCCCGGCATCGGCAACGTCGGCGACCGCGTCATCGCCTATCTCGACCATATCGGCCGGGTCGAAGGCCGCATCACCCGCATCATCGACAACGGCTTTGCCATGACGGTGAATGCGACCGACCGCAAGCGCGACAAGCTCGCCGCCCAGCTGACCTGGCTAGCCAACCGCGACATCCTCAATTTGCCGGAAGACCGCCGCCACGACCGTATCGTGCCGCGCAACCCGATCGCGGTGTTGACCCTGGAAGACGGCCAGCGCATGAGCTGCCGCATCATCGACCTGTCGCTTTCGGGCGCCGCGGTCGCCGCGGAAACCCGCCCGCCGCTGAAATCCGTGGTTCGGCTGGGCTGCGTGCCCGCGCGGGTGGTGCGTTTCCTCGAGGAAGGCTTTGCGCTGGAGTTCACCCATGCGCAGGATCCGGAATCCCTCGAAGAGAGCGTTACCATGCGGTAAAGCGCGCTCGGCGCGAAAACCTGCTTTTTGCGGCCCTTCAGGCGGTATCCGCGGCTCCGGATACCGCCTTTTGCATTTCCGGTTCCGCTTTCTCGCGGTTAACGCGGCGCCCTTCGCGGCGATTTCCGCAAGGGAGACAGCGGTCCGCCGGTTAATGCATAAAATTTGAATCAATTGCAGTTGTCTCAAATTTTAGTCGAATTCGATTCAAGTATAGTTTGAATTTGCTGCGCCTTTTACTTTCATTCGCGTCAAATCTACTTGGCCGACTTAGCGGCGGCGCAAATCCTTTGTGCGAGATGTGGTCCCAACAAGAAAAACGGGGGCCACAACAATGTTCAAGGGACGGGGGAAAGGGCTGGCTGTACTTGCCATCCTGCTGGGGATGAGCGTCCAGGCGAAAGCCGGCGACGTTGTCTATGCGAGCCTCGGCGACACCACGCGTTCGCCGATCGGCTGGGTCGAATTCTGCGCCGAGAACGCCAGCGAATGCCGCGGCGGCGCGACGCAACCACGCGACATCGTGATGTCGCAGACGGCATGGCGCGACCTCGTACGCGTCAACAAATGGGTCAACGAGACGATCAAGCCCCTGACCGACATGGATCATTGGGGCGTGATCGAGAAGTGGTCGCTGCCGACGGACGGCTACGGCGATTGCGAAGACTATGTGCTGTTGAAGCGCAAGATGCTGATCGATGCCGGATGGCCGCGCGAGGCCCTCCTCATCACCGTCGTGCGCGACAAGAAGGGCGAAGGCCACGCGGTGCTGACGGTGAAGTCCGACAAGGGCGAGTTCGTGCTCGACAACCAGAACGAAAGCGTCCTGCCCTGGACCGAGACCGGCTACCGCTTCGTCAAGCGCCAGTCGCAGAGCGATCCCAATGTTTGGGTCTCGCTCGGCGATGGACGCCCGGCGGTTGCCACCGCCAGCGCCCGCGACCGCTGAAGAAGGATTTTGGAGACACGCGACCCGGTCACATCCCCACCCCTCCCCGTCCCAGACCGGTTCGCGCGCGCCCAGGCTTCCCCCAAAGCCTGGGCGCAACTTTTTTGAGGGTGCTACGGCGCGGTGGGTGAAGACGTTCATGCGGACGCAGCCACCATTTGCGTGCTAGTGATTCCGCGCCATAGCGTGCCGGCGCAAGCCGCTGCCATGAAGGACACCACTGCCGATGGACATGCTGGTCAAGCTCTATGCACTGCCCGACTCCCGCGAGGTATTCGAGCGGCTGCGGAAAGCCGGCGTCACCACGCGGCGTGCGCTGGCTCCTGAGAAGCACAAGGTGGTCGCGTGGGTCCGGGAGCATTTCAGCGAGCACTGGGCCAGCGAAGCCGAGGTGGCGTTTTCCCGCCAACCGATCTCCTGCTTTATCGCCACCAGGCAAAAGAGCATCCTCGGCTTTGCCTGCCATGATGCGGCCTGCCGCAATTTCTTCGGGCCTACCGGCGTGGATCCCAACGAAAGAAAGCTCGGGATTGGCAAGGCGCTGCTGTTCAACTGCCTCGAAGCCATGAAGAGCCAAGGCTACGGCTATGCCGTCATCGGCGGCGCCGGTCCTGCCGAATTCTATGAAAAGGCCGTCGGCGCGATTGCGATCGAGGGCTCCGAGCCCGGCATCTATCGGGGCCTGCTGTAGTTTCGCGCCGTTGGAGAGCCAGCCCATGGCCGAAAGCGAAATCGAAGCCATCCGCAAATTGCTGACGTCAAAGCCGCGGCCGGTCGGATGGAGCGAACGGCGCGAGCGGCTGGATGAAGTCGGGTCGGTCTGGCCGGTGGCCTCCGACATCACATGCGAGAGCGTCGACTGCGACGGCGTGCCTGGCGAATGGTCGATCGCGCCCGGCAGCGACGCAGCGCGCGTCCTGCTGTTCTTTCATGGGGGCGGCTATTGCTCGGGCTCGATCAAAAGCCACCGCCGCATGGTAACGGAGGCCGGCCGCGCGGCAGGCATGCGGACGCTTGCGATCGACTATCGCCGCGCGCCCGAACATCCCTTTCCCGCCCAGCATGAAGATGCGCTCACCGCGTGGCGCTTCCTACGCCGGCACGGCATTGCGGCCGACCACATCGCCGTCGGCGGCGACAGTGCCGGCGGCAATCTCTCGCTGTCGCTGATCAACCGCCTGCGCGCGGCGAATGACCCCCTGCCCGGCTGCGCCTGGCTTGTCTCGCCGTGGACGGATCTCACCATGTCCGGCGCGACGCTCAAGACCAAGGACGCGGTCGATCCGCTGATTCACATGACCTATCTCGAAGAGCTTGCCGAGGCCTATCTGCCCCAGAGGATGGATCGCCGCGATCCCCTGATCTCGCCGCTGTTTGCCGACCTCAAGGGTTTCCCACCGATACTGATCCAGGTCGGCTCGGCCGAGACGCTGCTGTCGGATGCGACGCGGCTTGCGCATGCGGCAGGGATTGCTGACGTCGAGGTGCGGCTGGAAATCTGGCCGCACATGATCCACGCCTGGCCGGTGTGGAACGCCGCGCTCGAAGACGGCCGCCGCGCGCTCGCGAGCGCGGGCGAATTTGTCCGCGCGCGAATGCGCTGAACTGAGCTGGAACGGCACCGGGATTCACCTCTTCCTCCGAAGAGGTGACCCAGCCCGTGGACGCGACTACTTCGCTTTCTGCAAATTGCCGGCACGCGGCAGCACGATAACGAACTCCGTGAACTTTCCCGGCTCCGTCTCGACGTCGATGCGGCCGCCATGCTGCTTGACGACGATGTCGTGGGTCATCGACAGGCCAAGCCCCGTCCCCTCGCCGGCCGGCTTGGTGGTGAAGAACGGATTGAACATCTTTTCTTTCACCTCGGGCAGTATGCCGGTGCCGTTATCGCGGATGCGGATTTCCACGGAGCCGCCGAGATTCTTCGTCGTGGCGAGCAGTGTCGGCTCAAATCCCGCCCCGCCGTTCTCGACCTTGCGCCTGTTTGCCGCATAGAAGCCATTCGAGATCAGGTTGAGCAAGGCGCGCGTGATCTCCTGCGGAAACAGTTCTGCCACGCCGGCGCTCGCGTCGAAGTCGCGCTGCAGCGTGATGTTGAAGCCGGCTTTCTCGGCGCGTGCACCGTGATAGGCAAGGTTGAGGCTCTCATCCACCAGCGCGTTGATATCGGCGCTGCGCTGCTCGCCCGAACCTTCGCGCGAATGCAGCAGCATGTTCTTGACGATGGAGTCGGCGCGCTTGCCGTGCTGCACAACCTTCTGCAGATTTTCCTGCAACAGTTTGGTCAGTTCGCCGACTTCCTCCTGCATTTCGTCGGTCAGTGCGGCACGCTTGAGAAGATCGTTCAGCTCATCGGTCAATTCGGCCGACAGCGCCGAGAAATTATTGACGAAGTTGAGCGGATTCTTGATCTCATGCGCAATGCCGGCGGTGAGCTGTCCGAGCGAAGCCAGCTTCTCAGTTTGTACCAAGCGATCCTGCGCGGTGCGGAGGTCGTCGAGGGATTGCGACAGGTCCCTGGTGCGCTGCTGCACTTCCTGGAACAGCTCGACATTGGAAATCGCGATGACGGCCTGATCGGCGAAGGTTTTCAGAAGCTGGATGTGGTGCTCGGCGAACTTGCCGGGCGTAACACGCGTCACGCTGATCGCGCCAATGACACCGCTGTCGCTCTTGAGCGGCACCGCCAGCCGGCTGCGGAAGCCCCGCGCCCGCGCGATACCCCTGATGGGGTCGTGCACATAGGCTTCAGACTCCGTGTCAACAATCTCGGACATCTCGCCGCGGCGGATCGCTTCGAGTTCCGGGTTGCCCGCGATCGGTACCGGAAACGGCGCTTTCAGCGCGGCATCGGCCTCCTCGCTGATGGGCGTGAAGGCGGCCAGTTCAATCGCGTCTCCGACAATGCGAAGCACCACTGTCGCATAGCCGCCGGCGAGCTTGTTAGCGCGCTCGGCAATGGCCTCGAACACCGGCTGCACATCGTCGGGCGAACTGGCAATCACCTTCAGGATGTCGGCCGTCGCGGTCTGCCGCTCCAGCGCTTCCTGCGTCTCGTTGAACAGACGTGTGTTCTCAATGGCAATGACGGCCTGATCGGCGAAGGTCCGCAGCAGCTGGACGTGGCGCTCGGCAAACGAGCCAGGCTCGCGACGCGTCACGCTGATCATCCCGATCGTTTTGCCATCTCGCGACAGCGGAACGTACAGCGCGCTGCGCCAGCCACGGAGCCGCACCGACTCCAGTATCGCGGGATGCGCGGCATAGTCCACTTCGCAATCGGAAATGAAGCAGACATCCCCGTTGCGGATCGCTTCACCGAAAACGAGTGCGGATAGCGGCCGCGGAAACAAGGCCTCCAGGGATGCATCGGCTGCGGGGTTGACCCGCGTATGTGCCATCAGGTGCAGCACGTCGTCGATCAGGCTGAACACCGCCGTCGAGAGGCCATTCAGCAGATGGTTTGATTCCTCTGCAATGGCCTGGAAGACCGGCTGCACGTCAGATGGCGACGATGCGATCACCTTGAGGATGTCGGCCGTCGCGGTCTGGCGTTGCAGCGCCTCCTTGGTCTCGTTGAACAGCCGCACGTTTTCCATGGCGATCACCGCCTGATCGGCGAAGATTTGCAACAGGTGAACCTGGCTGTCGGGAAAGGCGCCAGGCTCTGTCCGTGCAACGAAAATTGCGCCAACGACCTTGCCCTTGCTGTGCATGGGCACGCCCAGACAATTCCGGTAGCCGGTTTGTGCAGCGAGTCCCTTATTGTCGTAAGTCTGGTCATCGAGCACGTCGCCAATGTGAACAATGGTCCCGGACTTGATGGTTCGCGCGGTCACGGTCTGGCGATCAAGCGGCATCGGGAAATTCGCGCCGAAGAGCTCAACGCCCTCCCTGCTGATCCCGCGGATACCAGCAAGCTTGATG
>DATEJC010000391.1:0-2391 GCA_035278345.1 Bradyrhizobium sp.
GACGCCCGCGCCCGTGGGGCTGGTGTCACGGCGGTGCTCGGCCCGACCAACACCGGAAAGACCCATCTCGCGATCGAGCGCATGCTCGCGCATTCCTCGGGCATGATCGGGCTGCCGCTGCGGCTGCTCGCGCGCGAGGTCTACAACAAGATGGCCGCGCGCGCGGGCAGCGAGAGCGTCGCGCTGATCACGGGCGAGGAGAAGATCAAGCCGAAATCGCCGCGCTTCTGGGTCTCGACCGTGGAAGCGATGCCGCGCGACCTCGACGTGTCGTTCCTCGCCGTCGACGAAGTCCAGATCGCGGCGGATCTGGAGCGCGGCCATGTCTTCACCGACCGCATTCTGCACCGGCGCGGGCGCGACGAGACGCTGCTGCTCGGCGCGGCGACGATGCGGCCGATTATCGAGAAGCTTTTGCCGGGCGCTTCCATCGTGACGCGGCCGCGACTGTCGACGCTGGAATTTGCCGGCGACCGCAAGATCACGCGGCAGCCAAGGCGCACCGCGATCGTCGCGTTCTCTGCCGATGAAGTTTACGCCATCGCCGAATTGATCCGACGTCAGCATGGCGGGGCGGCGGTGGTGCTGGGCTCGCTCTCACCGCGCACGCGCAATGCACAAGTGGCGATGTTCCAGAATGGCGACGTCGATTATCTCGTCGCCACGGACGCGGTCGGCATGGGGCTCAATCTCGATGTTGATCACGTCGCCTTTGCCAGCGACCGCAAATATGACGGCTATCAGTTCCGCCGGCTGACGCCGGCCGAATTCGCGCAGATCGCCGGCCGCGCCGGCCGCGCCACGCGCAACGGCACGTTTGGGACGACAGGACGCTGCGCGCCGTTCGAGCCGGAACTGGTCAATGCGCTGCAGAACCACGCCTTCGACAGCGTGAAGACGCTGCAATGGCGCAATTCGCGGCTGGATTTCTCCTCGCTCGGTTCGCTGCAGGTGTCGCTGGCGCTGGCGCCCAATCACGAGGCCCTGACGCGGGCGCCGACCGCCGAGGACATGCGCGTGCTCGACCATGCGGCGCGCGATGGCGAGGTGCGCGATCTCGCGCATGGCGCTGCCGCCGTCGAGCGACTCTGGGATGCCTGCGCCATTCCCGACTACCGCAAGATTTCGCCGGCGGCGCATGCCGAACTCGTGACCACGATTTTCGGTTATCTGATGCGGAAGGGCCGCATTCCCGATGCCTGGTATGCGACCCAGGTCGACCAGGCCGACCGCACCGACGGCGATATCGACACGTTGTCGGGCCGGATCGCGCAGATTCGCACCTGGACCTTCGTGGCCAACCGGCCGGACTGGCTCGCCGACCCCGAGCACTGGCAGGGCGTGACGCGGGAGATCGAAAATAAATTGTCAGATGCGCTACATGAACGGCTTACGGAGCGTTTCGTTGACCGCCGTACCAGTGTATTGATGCGCCGCCTGCGGGAGAATACGGGTTTGAATACTGAGATCGGCAAGACCGGCGAAGTCATCGTCGAGGGCCACACCATCGGCCGGCTCGACGGCTTTACCTTTGCGCCGGACGCGGCGGAAGCCGGCGGCGACGCCAAGGCCTTGCAGGCCGCCGCCCAGCAGGTATTGGCGCGCGAGATCGACGCGCGGGCGGAAAAGCTTGGCGCTGCGCCCGACGACCAGTTCATCCTGACCTCCGACGGCACCATCCGCTGGACCGGCGATGCGGTGGCGAAACTCGTTGCGGCCGAGGACGCGCTGCATCCGCGCGTGCGCATCATCTCCGACGAGCGCCTGACCGGCGCGCCGCGCGAGGCCGTGCAAAATCGCCTCGATCTCTGGCTGAAGACGCATATCGAGAAGCTGCTCGGCCCGCTGTTCGCGCTGTCCAAGGCCGAGGACATCACCGGCATCGCGCGCGGCATCGCGTTCCAGCTGGTGGAAGCGCTGGGGGTGCTCGAGCGCAACAGGATCGCGGCCGAGATGAAGGATCTCGACCAGCCCTCGCGGGCGCTCTTGCGCAAATACGGCGTGCGGTTCGGCGCCTATCACATCTATTTCCCGCAACTCCTGAAGCCTGCGGCGCGCTCGCTGGCGTCACTGTTGTGGGCGGAGAAGCAGAGCAATGTCGATCTGTCGGCGCTGTCGGGCGCACAGCATCTGGCAAGCTCGGGCCGCACCTCGTTCCCGGTCGACAAGACGCTGCCGCGCGATGCCTATCGCATGCTCGGCTATCGCCAGTGCGGCGAGCGCGCCGTGCGCGTGGATATCCTGGAGCGCCTCGCCGATCTGATCCGCCCGGCGCTGGCCTGGAAGGAAACTTCACCCGGCGAAAAGCCGGCCGGCGCGTTCGACGGCCGCGGCTTCGTGGTGACGCAGGCGATGACCTCGCTGACGGGCTCTGCCGGCGAAGATTTCGCC
>DATEJC010000392.1:0-3022 GCA_035278345.1 Bradyrhizobium sp.
CACGCAGACCAGCTTGGTTTTCTCGCCGTGAATGTAATCCTCGATCACCACCTGCATGCCGATTTTCATGTGCCAGGCGCTGGCGATGATGAAGAGCAGCAGGATGATGGCGATCGGCAGTAGCCCGAGGATCTGCTTCGCACCGGCCTGGTTGCTGCCGAGCAGCATCAGCACGATCACGATCACGGGCACGATCAGCAGCGTCATGGCCACCGCGGTGAGACGCTGGCGCCAAAAATCCTTGGTGCCGGAATGCGAGGAGCCGAGGGAACGGACGCGGGCGAGCGGCGTGCGCATCGAGAAGGGACCACTCATCGGCCGGCTCCGATCGCATAGGCGATGATCCAGACCAGCACGGTCAGCGAGATTCCCGCGATCAGCGCGCCCCAGGTCAGCGCCTCGCGTTCATTGGCCTTGAAGCCGTAGCCGAGATCCCAGACGAAATGGCGGAGGCCGCTGACCAGATGGTGCAGCAGCGCCCATGTGTAGCCGAACAGGATCAGCTTGCCGAACAGGCTCGACGTGAAGGCCTGCACATTGGCATAGGCGCCCGGACCGGAAGCTGCGGCGATCAGCCACCAGGCCAGCAGCAGCGTGCCGAAATACAGCGCAATCCCGGTCGCGCGGTGAACGATGGAAAGCGCCATCGTCAGGGTCCAGCGATAGGTCTGCAAATGCGGCGAGAGCGGTCGTTCGATCCTGGCGGTCATGGCGGCTTTGAAAGTTGGCGGGGACCGCTAACGGCCCGACGCGAGCGCGTAGAGAGATTCTATTTACGGAGTCGAAACAGGCAGCGCAATCAAGAAAACCACCAATTCCGAATGTCTGTTCATACCTACGCGGGTGGCTTGCGTTTGCAGGCGTTGACAAGCTCCGCGCTGCGTCCGATGGCTGGTATACCTGAAGCACGATTCATGAACGTTTGCGATCGCAGCGTTCGCCTTAAGGGAAACCGCTGGAATGGCAATCGCCGGGCTCAACCCCACCGAGCTCATTGAGCTGGCGCTGCTCCTCGTGTTCGTTGGCGCGGTTGCCGGCTTCCTTGCCGGAATTTTCGGCATTGGCGGTGGCGCGGTGCTGGTGCCCGTGTTCTACGAATGCTTCCGCCTCGCGGGCGTGCCGCTGGAAGTGCGGATGCCGCTCTGCATCGGAACGTCGCTCGCCATCATCATCCCGACCTCCATCGCCTCGTTCCGCGCTCATTTCAGGCGCGGCGCGGTCGACATGGAGATCATCAAGCTGTGGTGGGTGCCGGTGGTGATCGGCGTTGCCGCGGGCAGCGTGACCGCGCGCTTCGCGCCGGAGCGGCTGTTCAAGATCGTGTTCGTCTGCGTTGCCTGGTCGGCCGCCACGCGATTGTTCCTGGCGCGCGACAACTGGAAATTCGGCAATGACGTGCCGACCGGCTTCCTGATGCGGGCTTACGGCTTCGTCATCGGGCTCCTGTCGACCCTGATGGGCGTCGGCGGCGGCCTGTTCGCCAATCTCTTGATGACCTTCTACGGCCGCCCGATCCACCAGGCGGTCGCGACGTCCTCGGCGCTGGCCGTGCTGATCTCGATCCCCGGCGCGCTCGGCTATGTCTATGCCGGCTGGCCCGCCGCGGCGCGCTTCCCCGATGTCGCCGCGCTGCAGTTGCCGTTCTCGCTCGGCTATGTCTCCCTGATCGGCGCGCTGGTGGTGATGCCGACCACGCTGATCACCGCCCCGCTCGGCGTGCGCGCCGCGCACGCGCTGTCGAAGCGCAATCTGGAAGTCGCCTTTGGCTGCTATCTCTTCATCGTCGGCGGAAGGTTCGTCATCAGCCTTGTCGGCGGGCAGTGACGGCTAGGGCCGCAGCCGCACCTCGCTGTGACGCCACATGCGCAGGTCCCCGGCGCCCTCGATGCGACCGGCTTCGGCGAGCGCGATGATGCGGGCGGCGATGATCTCCGGATCAATCGGATTCATCTGCGCCTCGCAGCGCACGAAGGCGTCGCCGACGACCTTCGCCATCTTCTGCAGCCTGGGCTTCAGCATCGCGAAGATCACCGCGTCGAGATAGGCTTCGCTGATCGGATCCGGCAGCGAGACCTCCTCCCAGCGCAACGCGCTGCTGATACGTGGAGGATCGCGCGGCTCCAGTTCGGGATGTTCACGATAGAGCGTCGGCAACAGTCCGAAGTGGAGCGTGTGGTACACCTCGAACAGCATCTCATCAAAGCGCTCTCGCTCGGCCTTGCCCTGCTTGTAAATCGCAACTGCCGCTCGATCGAAGGCGCGGCTCGCGTTGAGCAAATGCCTTTTTACTTCCGCAGCCTGCTCCCGGTCCATGCGTGCACTGTCCCCGTGGTGTCGCCGTAGCGTAACTCGTGATTAGCCGCCGCGATAGCACTGTCTGCGCTCACCGCGAGGAGCGGGTTCGGAAGCGCCAGCTCGAGATTGCCTTTGGCTGCTATCTCTTCATAGTAGGCGGCAGGTTCGTCGTCAGCCAGCTGAGTGAGCAATAGCAGCTAAGGCCGCAGCCGCACCTCGCTGTGGCGCCACATGCGCAGGTCGCCCGCACCCTCGATGCGGCCGGCTTTCCCCAGCGCGACGATGCGGGCACCCAGCATTTCGTAACTGATCACCATGGCGTGCTCCTGACAGTGGTGGAAGGCCTTTGTGATGACCGTCGCAGTTTTCTGCAATTTCGGGGTAAGGGCCGCAAAGATCGCCGCGTCGATGTCGGCCTCGGAAATGGAATCCGGCAGCGACACATCCTTCCAGCGCAGCGTGCTGCTAATGTGTGGCGGCTCGTCAGGGGGCCTAAGTTCCGGATGCTCCTCGTAGAGCGCCCGCAACAATCCGAAGTGCAGCGCGTCGTGCACCTCGAACAGGATTTCCGCAAACGCCTTTCGCTCGTCCTTGCCAAGCTTGAACATGGCCTCGGTCACGCGATCCAGCGCGTCGGAGGCCTCGAGCAGATGCTTCTGGATTTCCGCGGCCCGGTCCCGGTCCATCCTGTCGCTCCGTGGGGCCGGGTAGGGTACCCCGTCATCAG
>DATEJC010000393.1:0-3251 GCA_035278345.1 Bradyrhizobium sp.
GATGCTGCTTGAGGCGCGCCAGGCCCTCCTCGATCTTCGCGGCGACGCCCTCCAGATTGTATTTGTGGAAGACCGCGTTGGTTCCAACCTGCCAGATCACCAGCGACGGCTTCTCGGCAAAGATATCGGCATCAAAGCGCAGCAATTCCTCGATCGCCTCCTCGCCGCCACGGCCGCGGTTCACCACGTCGATATGCGGATTGCCGTATTTGCGGCGCAGGTACATTTCCAGCCGCGACGGATAAGGCACCACGTCCTCCCGGCCCGCCGTCGATGACGAACCCATGGCGACGATACGCAACGGATCCTTGCCGCGCAGCGCCGCAGCAAAACGCGGCAGCGGATATTTCAATGTGACGAATTCGGCGGGAATATCGCCGTCGCTGTCGGACATTGGTAAACCCCGCCTCGCACTTGCTATTTTAAATAGAATCGCATTTCGCCGGCAAATTGGCGGCATTGCAAATCACATTTCAGAGGCCATAGTGTGCGCTCTCCTCACGCTTTGCCGGAGCCGCCATGCTGCAGGAAAAAATCATCGTCGTGACCGGCGCTTCCGGCGCGCTTGGCAAGGTCGTTGTAGAAACGGCGCTGGCGCGCGGCGCGCGCATTGCCGCGGTGGACCATGCCGCAGCTCAAGCCCAGCCTTCACGGCTGCGTCTCGAGCTCGGCGGCGTCGACCTCACCGATGCCGCGCAGGCCGGCAAGGCGATCGATGCAGCGGCATCGCACTTCGGCAAGATCAATGCGCTGATCAACATTGCCGGCGGCTTTGCGTTCGAGACGGTTGCCGAGGGCGATCCGAGGACGTGGGCCCGCATGTACGCCATGAACGTGACCACTGCGCTCAATGCCGCGCGCGCCGCGATTCCGCATCTTCTCACCTCGCCCGCCGCCCGGATCGTCAATATCGGCGCTCTTGGCGCACTGCAGGCGGGCAGCGGCATGGGCGCCTACGCCACCTCGAAATCCGGCGTGCACCGCCTGACCGAGGCGCTCGCCGCCGAACACAAGGGCAAGATCACCGTCAACGCCGTGCTGCCGTCGATTATCGACACTGCGGCCAATCGGGCGAGCATGCCGAAGTCGGACTTTTCCAAATGGGTGAGCCCGCAGGAGCTGGCGGAGGTGATCCTGTTCCTTGCCAGCGATGCGGCCAGCGCGATCACCGGCGCGCTGATACCGGTGACGGGACGGGTTTAGGCCTCGCAGCCGCCGATGCGGCCAGGTGCTTGACGCGATTTCCGCTAGAATCGACAGCAACTGAGTCGCGGCTCTGCCGCCGCTGGAGCCTGCCTTGGAAACCGCGCTTTATCTGCCCGTCAAACGCTTCCTCGAGAACCTCGGCTTCACCGTCAAGGGTGAGGTCGGTGGCTGTGATCTGGTGGCGCTGAGCGGCGACGATCCGCCGATCGTCGTGATCGGCGAATTGAAGCAGTCATTCAATCTCGAACTGATCCTGCAGGCGGTCGACCGTGCGGCTGCGGCCGATGAGGTGTGGCTGGCGGCAAAACTCTCGGCACGCGGCAAGGGCCGCGACAGCGATGCGCGCTATCGCAATCTCTGCCGCCGCCTCGGCTTCGGCATGCTCGCGGTGACGACCAGCGGCGATGTCGAGGTGATCGTCAAGCCACCGACGACAGCGCCGCGCCGTAACCCAAAAAAGCGATCGCGCCTCGTCGCCGAGCACAAGAAGCGCATCGGCGATCCCGCTAAGGGCGGCAGCACGCGCGCGCCGATCATGACCGCCTATCGCCAGCAGGCGCTGGCCTGCGCCTCGGCGCTGTCTGGCGGCCCGCAGCGCGTGCGCGATTTGCGCGTCCGCATTCCCGATGCCGGCAAAATTTTGCTGCACAATGTCTATGGCTGGTTCGATCGCGCCGAGCGCGGCATCTATGTTTTGACCGATGCCGGCCGCGCCGCGCTCAAGCGCTGGCCGCAGCAGCCGATCGACCTCACGGCAGCCGCTACGCCCGCGGAATAGAAAACAGCACGGGGGGACGACATGATCGTGGTGACCGGAAGCGTGACCGCAAAGCCCGACACGTTCGACGAGGTGCAACGGCTCAGCCTCGAGCATGTGCACCGCTCGCGCGGCGAGCCCGGCTGCATCTCGCATGCAGTGCATGTCGATTGCGAGGACCCGCTGAAGCTCGTCTTCTTCGAGCAATGGGCCGATCGCGCCGCGCTGCTCACGCATTTCGCCGTTCCGGCCTCGCGCAACTTCGTTCGCGCGCTGCACTCCCTCGCGGCGGCTCCCACAACCATCGAGATCTACGACGCTACCAAAGTAGACAGGCTCTAGGAGTGTTTTCGAGCGAAATGGACACCGGTTCGCGTGAAGAAAACGCGTCAAATCGATAATCTGAAGCTTCGGCTCTGCGAGCCGAAGCTTCAGTGCATGGCAGCATTGCCACGCCAATTTCATATTGCAATGCAACATAAGGGTGCCTAGATATCGGCGATCGATTGAGAGGCCCCGATGAGCGAAGACTGGCAGACCAAATACGGCCCCCGGCGCGTGCGGCGCGACCCGCCGACCCTGGAAGAGGCGATTTTCGCGGCTGCTGGAATCACCGAGGACCAGGAAGCGCAAGCGGAGATTGCCGCCTCCCTGATGGGCATGGATTACGAGCCGGTTTTGGCAGAAGTGAAGAAGACCAGCCGCATCGCCGCGCGCTCTTCGACCACGCGGGTGATTGCTGGCGAACAGGGCGCGCAGCGCGCCGTCGTCGTCGAGCGCCGCGTCATCCGCAAGCGCGTTGCGACCTGAAGCCAAAAGTTCAGCCTTCAAAAGCAAAGGGCCACTCGCCGGATCGGCGAATGGCCCTTTTTATTTGCGCTGTTTGCGCGACGCCTCATCAGGCCGCGCGTTCGCGGCCCCAGCCATACATGCGGAACAGTATCCGCCAGTAGGCGCGGTTGAAATTCGCAATGGCACGCGCCGCCTCGATCGGCGTCACCACCAGCGAGGGCGCCAGCTCCAGCTGGCTTGGCCGGCTGAGGTCGATCACGCCCGTGGATTCACCGTGGCCGAAGCTCAGATGCGCGCCGAACTTGTTGGCGAGCTTGCGCATCGCCTCGTTGCCGGCGCCGGTGGTGATGCGCAGGCTCTTGTACCCCTTGGCGCGCGCCACGGAGATCAGCTTGCGAAATAGCACCGTGCCGACGCCCTGCCGGCGCACCTTGCTCTCCACGCTGAAAGCGATCTCGGGAATGCCGTCTTCTGACTGCTGCGGCGGATGCAACTC
>DATEJC010000394.1:0-2984 GCA_035278345.1 Bradyrhizobium sp.
AATCATTAACTTGTTCAGCGCTAACTTCGTCGCCGAGTGTTGCATTTGGGAGACGGCGTTGCGCACCGGAATCCTGTAAATTCCCGGTTGGATGGATTTGGCGCTCGCGCCGCAAACCGCTTCGGGACCAACGGAAGCGGATAAGAACCGGAGAGAGAAATGAAGAAGATTCTACTTGGTATTGCTGGCGTGATTGCGTTCGCTGCACCTGCCTCTGCCGCGGATCTCGCTGCGCGCCCCTACACCAAGGCGCCCGCGATGATCGCTGCCGTGTACGACTGGAGCGGTTTCTATATCGGCGCCAACGGCGGCTGGGGTTCGAGCCACAAGTGCTGGGACTTCGTGAATGCCGCTGGCGTGTTCATCGCTCGCGAAGGTTGCCACGACGCGACCGGCGGCACCGCTGGCGGTCAGATCGGCTATCGCTGGCAGGCTGGCTCTTGGGTGTTCGGTCTCGAAGGCCAGGGCAACTGGGCGGACTTTACCGGGCGAAGCATTAGCCTTGTCGATCCAACCCTCACCGGCGAATCCAGCATCCGCGCGTTCGGCCTCCTCACCGGCCAGATCGGCTACGCCTGGAACAACGTGCTGCTCTATGTAAAGGGCGGCGCCGCCGTTACCGACGACCGTTTCCGCGTGTTCAACACCGGCACCAACGTTCTCGCAGCAAACGCGGTCAGCGACACGCGCTGGGGCGGCACGATCGGTGCTGGCCTCGAGTTCGGCTTCTCCCCGAACTGGTCGGCTGGCGTCGAGTACAACCACCTGTTCATGGGCGACCGTACCGTCGCCTTCACCAGCTTCGCTCCTGCCGTCGTCGTTCACGAGCGCATCAGCCAGGACGCCGACATCGTCACCGTCCGCCTCAACTATCGCTGGGGTGGCCCGGTGGTCGCGAAGTACTGAGCTTCGTCAAGTCTGTCTTCTCTCTCCTGAAGGCCGGCCTCGTGCCGGCCTTTTTGTTTGTCCATGCGAATGGCCCTTTTGCGGGAACCGCGGCCCGCTGCTGACGCCTGCCGCCACCGCGCAAACTAACCGTTGATGATTCGCGCGCGGCACTGGAAAATGGTCCCCGTTCTTCCTACGTTCCGGCATACCCACTTGGCGTCTGAGCCCGGAACAACCGGCTGCGCGCCGCAATGAACGGCGCGGCAAGCGCGCTTGGGAATGCCGATATGGATGAAGTGCTCCGCGCCAAACGCCAACAGAACGCGTCCTCCTCGCGCGCCATCACCATCCGGGGCGCGCGCGAGCACAATCTGAAGAACATCGATGTCGAGATTCCCCGCGACAAGCTCGTGGTGTTTACGGGCCTGTCCGGCTCCGGCAAATCCTCGCTCGCCTTCGATACCATCTATGCTGAGGGGCAGCGGCGCTACGTGGAGTCGCTCTCGGCCTATGCGCGCCAGTTCCTGGAGATGATGCAGAAGCCTGACGTCGACCAGATCGACGGCCTGTCGCCGGCGATCTCGATCGAGCAGAAGACGACCTCGAAAAACCCGCGCTCCACTGTCGGCACCGTCACCGAAATCTACGACTATATGCGTCTGCTCTGGGCCCGCGTCGGTGTGCCCTATTCGCCCGCCACGGGCCTGCCGATCGAGAGCCAGGTGGTCTCGCAGATGGTCGACCGCGTGCTGGCGCTGCCGGAGGGCACGCGCCTTTATCTGCTTGCGCCGGTCGTGCGCGGCCGCAAGGGCGAGTACAAGAAGGAGCTCGCCGAATACCTCAAGAAGGGATTCCAGCGCGTCAAGATCGACGGCACCTTCCATGAGCTCGCGAGCGCGCCGAGCCTCGACAAGAAATTCCCGCACGATATCGACGTCGTCGTCGATCGCATCGTGGTGCGAGCGGACATCGGTCAGCGCCTCGCCGAGAGCTTTGAGACCGCGCTGAAGCTTGCCGAAGGCCTCGCCGTCATCGAATACGCGGACGCGCCCGCGGCTGCGGCTGAAGACAGCAAGAAGAAGACGGCAAAAATCCACGACAAGAGCGGGCCCGAGCGCATCCTGTTCTCGGAAAAATTCGCCTGCCCCGTGTCCGGCTTCACCATTCCCGAGATCGAGCCGCGGCTGTTCTCGTTCAACAACCCCTATGGCGCCTGCCCGGAATGCGGTGGGCTCGGCGTTGAGCAGCATATCGATGAGGACCTCGTCATCCCCGACAAGGAAATGACCTTGCGCAAGGGCGCCATCGCGCCCTGGGCGAAATCGTCCTCGCCCTATTACCTGCAGACGCTGACGGCGCTCGGCAAGCACTACAAGTTCACACTGGACACGCCGTGGAAGGACCTGTCGAAGAAGGTTCAGGCCGTCCTGCTGACGGGCTCCGGCGAGGAGGCCATCAAATTCTCATATGAAGACGGCGTCCGCTCCTACGACACCAAGAAACCCTTCGAGGGCGTGATCACCAATCTCGAGCGCCGCTACCGCGAGACCGAAAGCGAGTGGGCGCGCGAGGAGCTGGCAAAATATTTCTCCGACGTGCGCTGCGCCGGCTGCCACGGCCATCGCCTCAAGCCGGAGGCGCTGTGCGTCAAGATCGGCGGCAAGCATATCGGCGAGATCGCCGAGCTCTCGGTCAAGCGCGCCGGCGAGTGGTTCGAGAGCGTTCCCGCAGCGCTCAACGCGCAGCAGAACGAAATCGCGGGCCGCGTGCTCAAGGAAATCCGCGAGCGCCTGACCTTCCTGCTCGACGTCGGCCTCAATTATCTCACACTGTCGCGCTCCTCCGGCACGCTGTCCGGCGGCGAGAGCCAGCGCATCCGCCTCGCCTCGCAGATCGGCTCTGGGCTGACCGGCGTGCTCTACGTTCTGGACGAGCCGTCGATCGGCCTGCACCAGCGCGACAACGAGCGGCTGCTGGTGACGCTGCAGCGGCTGCGCGACCTCGGCAACACCGTACTGGTGGTGGAGCACGACGAGGAGGCCATCCTGATGGCCGACCACGTGCTGGACATCGGGCCGGGCGCCGGGGTGCACGGC
>DATEJC010000395.1:0-2925 GCA_035278345.1 Bradyrhizobium sp.
TCGAGACACGCCACAGAAAGGCCGGCTCGCCGTCGATCGCGACGAGCATGCGCTGCGCGGACTTGTCGATATGCACAAGCACGCCGGCGCGAGCGTGCGACACCGCGACAACAGCAAACAGCAACGCAGCAAGCCAGCGCATGACGCACTCTCTCGGCCTCGGGTGATGACCGTTGTGCCGCGCCGGGACGGCGCCTGCATCAATCTTGCGATTTCTTGGTAAAGGCGGCGGCCGTTAACCCTGCCCCTTGGCAGCGCAAGCCGAAAGATGATTATGGGCGCGGGGCGACTCGCGGCTTGAAGGATTTGCAATGCGACTTGCGACCGCGCTGCTGACCGCCCTCCTCCTCTCCACCAGCGCGAGCCTCGCGCCCGCGCAGGACAAGGGCACGGTCAATCCGAAGCCGCTGCCGCCGCTCGCCAATCCGAACGATCCGAAGAACCCGGCCAAGGAACTGTTCGCGCGCAAGCCGACCGCCGCCAACATGGCGGCACGCTCGATCGGCTTCTACACCCGCGGCTGCCTCGCCGGCGGCGTGGCGCTGCCGATCAACGGCAAGACCTGGCAGGTGATGCGGCTGTCGCGTGCCCGCAACTGGGGCCATCCGGAGCTCATCGCCTTCATGGAGCGGCTGGCGGCAAAAGTGCCGAAGGTGTCGAACTGGCCGGGGCTGCTGGTCGGCGACATGGCGCAGGCGCGCGGCGGCCCGATGCTCACCGGGCACACCAGCCATCAGGTCGGGCTCGACGCCGACATCTGGCTCACACCGATGCCGAAGACGCCGCTGTCTCGCGAAGAGCGCGAGGAGATGTCGGCGACCGACGTGGTGGCGGCGAACAAGAAGGACGTCGATCCGAAGATCTGGACCAGCGGCCACTTCGCGGTGATCAAGGCGGCGGCCGAGGATCCAAAGGTCGAGCGCATCTTCGTCAATGCGGCGATCAAGAAGGCGCTGTGCCGCGAGGCCGGCAAGGATCGCGCCTTCCTGCACAAGGTGCGCCCGTGGTGGGGGCACAATTATCATTTCCACGTGCGCATCGGCTGTCCGGCCGGCAGCCCCGAATGCAAGGCGCAGGACCCGGCGACCGAAGCGGAAGGCTGCGGCAAGGACCTCGACTACTGGTTCCAGGAATCGATCCTCAATCCGCCGCCGCCGAAGGAGCCGGCCAAGCCGCGCCCGCCGCTCACGCTGGCGGACTTGCCGGCGGAGTGCAGGCAGGTGCTGGTGGCGCCGTAGGAACAGGATGACAACGAATCTGAAATAGCTAGCTGCGTTGGCCGATTGCGGCTTGCACGCACGAGCGAAGCTGCTCGACGAACGCACGGGCTTCACCGAGTGCAGGATCATTTGACCTGCTCCCCGAGTTGTCCTCGTTTATAGGGAGAATCTGTTCCGGTTATGCCCCTCCAGTGGGCGTGCTGCGAACTCGGTTGGCGTGAGCCCGTTGAGGCTCGAGTGCGGTCGGTTGGTGTTGTAGTCGATCCTCCAGTCTTCGATGATCTGACGCGCCTCTTTCAGGTTGGCGAACAAGTGCTCGTTGAGACACTCATCGCGGAGGCGACCGTTGAAGCTCTCGACGAACCCATTCTGCATCGGTTTGCCTGGTGCGATGTAGTGCCACTCGACACCGCGTTGCTCCTGCCATGCCAGAATGGCGTTCGAAGTCAGCTCGGTGCCGTTGTCGCTGACGATCATGCAGGGATAGTTGCGCATTTCGGCGATCCGATCGAGTTCACGGGCGACGCGTATGCCGGTGAGCGAGGTGTCCACGACCAGGCCGAGGCATTCCCGCGTGAAGTCATCGACCAGCGTGAGGATGCGGAAGCGCCGGCCGCTCACCAGCGTGTCTGTGACGAAGTCGAGCGACCAACGCAGATTGCGATCCTGCGGGATGGTCATCGGCGCTCGGGTGCCGAGAGCACGCTTGCGGCCACCGCGCTTGCGCACCGTGAGCCGCTCCTCCTTGTAGAGCCGATAGAGCTTCTTGCCGTTGAGCTTGATGCCCTGACGTTCCAACAGCAGCCCCAGGCGCCGGTAGCCGAAGCGCCGACGCTGTGAGGCGAGTTCGCGCAACTTGGCGCGCAGAGCACCGTCGTCCGGCCGTGTCGAGGCGTAACGATAGGTGCGCGGGTGCAAGCCGATGAGCGCGCATGCCCGCCGCTGCGAGTAGCTCTTCTCCTCGATCGCCCAGGTCACGGCACGTCTCCGCAAGCCGGGCGTCAGAAGTTTTTTGCCAGCATCTCCTTCAGTGTCGAGGCGTCGAGCATCGTCTCCGCCAGCAGCTTCTTGAGCTTGCGGTTCTCCTCCTCGAGCGCCTTCAGCTTGCGCGCGTCGGAGATCTCCATCCCGCCGAACCGGGATCGCCACTTGTAGAACGTCGCATCACTGATGCCGTGCTTCCGACACACATCGGCGGCCGACAATCCGGCCGCGTGCTCCTTCAGCACCTTGATGATTTGCTCTTCGGTAAATCTGCTCTTGCGCATGTCCGTCTCCAGATGGAACGGACTCTACCCAAATTCGGGGACATCTACGGGGAGCAGGTCAGGCGTCCTCTCCCGCCGTACGCCACCAACTTTTGCGAGACTTTGGCCGAGCATTTCCGCGCGATCTTCCCCATCAGCCGACCAACCGCCTCGGCAGTACGGTCCAGATCGCTCCGTTAGGAGCGCAGGGCGAAAAACCTCATCAAGATCAGCCTCGGAGTTGGCGCTAGCATCGCACTCGCCCGAGCGGGATTCGACCTGCACATTCAGAGAACGTTGGAGAAACCGTAGTACTCGCTGCCGACCGCGTTGCCCGCGGCTGCTGCCCGACGCGTTCTCAATGCGATGGTCGAATCCGAGCAACGCAGACAGATGGGTGTCGGATCAGGCATGATGATCTCCGGTCGACCAGGATGCCGACACTACTTCTCCCCGCT
>DATEJC010000396.1:0-4744 GCA_035278345.1 Bradyrhizobium sp.
TGTGAGATCGGCAGCGCGTCGGCGCGAGCTAACGAACCTGTTTGCCTGCATCAGAGAGCGCTTCCCGCACGTCACCCATGTCGAAGGACGCTCGTGGCTTTACGGCACCGAGGCCTATCGCCGGCTTTTTCCCGCCGACTATGTGCGATCGCGCGTGGAGATCGAGAATGACAGGCAATTTCAGGGCATGTCGCGATGGGGACAGTTCCTGGATCGTGACGGTAACGTAAAGCCGGCTTTGAGGGATTTGTTTCTCCGCAACATCGACGGATTGGACACGAGCAGGCTTTGGCGAGCCTTCCCGCTGTCTTCCTTTCGGGTCAGTGCGCCGATTGAGGCCTTCTACGCTCACTATCAACCTAAGAACTGAGCGCCCCCGTCAGGGATTCTTCGGCCG
Organism: Bradyrhizobium sp.; assembly: GCA_035278345.1. GTDB lineage: Bacteria > Pseudomonadota > Alphaproteobacteria > Rhizobiales > Xanthobacteraceae > Bradyrhizobium. The sequence goes on from DATEJC010000396.1 coordinate 398, forward strand.
CACGATCGCCCAACCGATGCGGAGCAGCGGCTGGCGGCCGTTGACGTACCATTCGAAGGCGCGCGGCACTTCCGGCACGAGACCCGGAAAGCGTTTTGCGATGTCGGCTGGCGGCGTGCCGGCGGTGTCGGACGCGCGCCAGACCACGATGCCGCCGGTCTCGGCGAATTTCGCGGTATCGAGCCAGGGCGTGCGTTGCGGCGTCGCGTCGAGCAACAGATGCGGACGGCCGGTGTCGAGCGCAATCAGGCTGGCAAATTGCGGATCGCCCGCAACAGCGCGCAGGCGCTGATTGGTGCGGCGCTCGAAACTGTCGCCGAAGTAACGGGCGATCTGCCTTCCCGGGGCCGAGGTGGCGACCTCGGTGGCGGTGGTCCAGGGCAGGAACAGCGTGGTGCCGATTGCGACGGCCGCCGGCGCGATAACCGCGAGCGCCCAGACAGCGCGAAGCAGCCGCTGCCGCCTGAGATGAACGAGATCGCCGGTTGCCACGATCATGGCGAGCCCCGACATCAGCAGCGCGATGCCGTTGCCGCCGGTGACGTGATTGAGATTGAACAGGCCTGCGATCAGGCTTCCCGCCAGCAGCGGCGCGATCGCGAAGCAATAGACGAACTGGCGCGCCAGCGGATCTACCGGCGGCCGGTAGATGATCGGCACTTCCTCGGAACCGCGGCCGAGAAAACCCGAGTTGAGGACGACGAGAACGATAACCGCGGACGCCGCCAGCAGCAGGCTGCCGAGCAAATTGCCCCAGTGCAGCACCCGCAAACCGAGAACGTCGGGCGCCGGCCATGCCGGCAGGGCGATCGCGTCGGCGCGGACCAGCCAGACCAGATAAGGCAGCGCCAGCACGGCAATCACGACCAGCGCAAACAGCGGATCGAGCGACCTCAGTGTGCGGCGGCCGCGCTCGGTCGCCAGCGCAAAGCCGGCGATCAGCAAGAGCAGCAGCGGCGCCGCCGGTGTGGTCAGTAGCAGCAGTCCCGCCTCGATCGACCAGGCGAACCATGCGTTGCGGCGGTGCTGGCCGATCAGTTGCCAGGAATGCAGCAGCAACAGTGCCCACAGCGGACGCGCCAGCTCGGACGGGCCGAATTCCAGGCTGGGCGTGCCGAACGCGGTGATGGTCATCGTGAGCAGCACCGCGAGCACCGCCTGCTGGCCGCCGACGACGGCGCGCGACAGCAGATAGACCGCCCACAGCGTCGCCACGCTACAGATCTGCGCCAGCAGATAGACGCCGAACATATGATTGCCGACGGCGCGATAGGCGATGTCGGCGAGCCAGAACGCCAGCGGCGGCCCCATGTCGGTACCGACCTGATATTCGCGGCCGAAGGCGAGCAGGGTGGCGAGATCGCCCGGCGGACTGCGGTAGAGCAGCAGCGACACCATCAGCCACATCAGCGCCTGCAGCGTGATCACAAGCCACACCACGAGGCGCGGACGGGCGCGGATCAGTTCGACAATCAGGGAGGTGAAACGCATCAAACGCCCGGAAATCCCAAAATCGGCCCGGCAGGCCGCCCGCATTCGTCCCTGGTGTTTGATAATGGGCGCAAGCTGCCGAGGCAACTGGCGGAATGGCCGTCAGATTGTGACGGAAATATCGACGCCGGTTTGAGATTCCAGCGAAAACAGGTCGGGCGGAACGGGTGAAGGGTAGTGCTTCTCCCGCGCGGCGACGACGGGCGCAAAGAAGCTGCGGTGATGCACCGAGGGCCCGAGCCGGTCCAGCGCCTCCAGATGTTCCGGCACCGCATATCCTTTGTGGGTCTCAAAGCCGTAGCCCGGGCAATCCTCGGCAAGCGCACACATCAGCCGGTCGCGTGTCACCTTGGCGATGATGGAAGCAGCAGCAATCGACTTGACGATCCCGTCGCCGCCGATGACCGCCTCGCAATCGCAAGGCGTGGCCAGACGGTCGCGGCCGTCGACGAACACATGTTTTGGCGCCTCGGGCAGCGCCGCCACGGCGCGCGCCAACGCCCACAGCGAGGCGCGCAGGATGTTGTCGCGATCGATCCGCGCCGGCGAAGCATAGGCCACCGCGAACGACGAAGTCGCGCAGATCTTCTCGAACAAGTCCTCGCGCTCCTCGGGCGTCAGGCGCTTGGAATCGTCGATGCCCCTCGGAATCCGATCGGGATCGAGAATGACGGCCGCGGCCACCACCGGGCCTGCCAGCGGGCCGCGGCCCGCCTCGTCGCAGCCGGCGACCGGCCAGATGCCGCGCTTGATCAGCGCGCGCTCGCGCCGAAAGCTCGGCGGCGTCACCGCGATCACGCCTTGCGGCAGCTTCGCCTGCTTCGTTTCCGGCTTTGCTTCCGGCTTCCTTGCGGACTTGTCCCGACTCATGGCCGGATCCTTGCGCGAGCCTGCACGGCGGCGCAACCAGGAACCCTGGACTACTCCCGTTATTCAATATCAGGACCGGCAGAGCTTGACTTAGTCCGGCAAATGCACGCGCCGGTCATCCCCGACCTCGATGCCGGGCGCGACCACAACTTCCCACGGGTAACCGTCGGGATCGACGAAATAGCCGGAGTAGCCGCCATAGTCGGTACGTCGCGCCGGTTTCAAGAGCGAGGCGCCCCTGGAGATCGCGAACTTGAGCACCCTGTCGACCTCTTCGGTCGAACTGCAGTTCCAGGCGAGCGTGAAGCCTCGGAAGGCGACCGGCCGCTTCTCTTCCGCCAGCGTCGCATCTTTTGCGAGCTCCGCGCGCGGAAACAGCGCTATGACCGTGCCGCCGGTATCGAAGAACGCCACCGCCTCGCCGGTCGCGCGATATTTTCGCTCAAAGCCAAGCGCCCGATAGAAGGCGATGCTTTCCCTGATATCGCTGACGCCGAGGGTGATGACCGTGAAACGCGGAACCGGCGGCTGTCGACGCATATACCCTCCCCCACCGCCAGCGCGCCTAGAACAGGCTCAGCTGCTGCCCGTTCCGCTTCGGCCTTGCAAAATGGTCCGTCGTCAGCTTCGAGCGGCGCTTGTTCAGGCCAAGCTTCTCGCAGGCAATCTCGAAGCGGCGGCCGATCATCCAGGCCATCGGGCCGGTGCCCTTCATCCGCGTTCCCCATTGCGAGTCGTAGTCGCGCCCGCCCCGCATGTCGCGGATCAGGGTGAAGACGTGGCGATAGCGGTCGGGATAGTTTGCCATCAGCCATTCGCGGAAGAGATCGCGCACTTCCAGCGGCAGGCGCAGCAGCACATAGCTTGCTTCCTTCGCTCCGGCGTGTGCGGCCGCATCGAGGATGCGCTCGATCTCCGAATCGTTCAGCGCGGGGATGACCGGCGCCACCATCACGGTTGTGGGAATGCCGGCATCAGTAAGTTGCTTGATGGCCTCCAGCCGCTTCGGCGGCGTTGACGCCCGCGGCTCCATGCTGCGCGCAAGCTTCGGGTCCAGCGTCGTCACCGACAGCGCGACCTTGGCGAGGTTGCGCTTGGCCATCCGCGCCAGGATGTCGATGTCGCGGGTCACCAGCGCCGACTTGGTCACGATGCCGACGGGATGACCGGCACGCTCGAGCACTTCAAGAATGCTGCGCATGATCTTCATGTCGCGCTCGATCGGCTGATAGGCATCGGTGTTGGTGCCGATCGCGATCATCCGCGGCTCGTAGTTCGGCGCGGCCAGTTCCTTCTCCAGCAGCGCAGGTGCATCCGGCTTCGCCAGCAGGTTCGATTCAAAGTCGAGCCCCGGCGACAGGCCGAGATAGGCGTGGGTCGGCCGCGCAAAGCAGTAGACGCAGCCATGCTCGCAGCCGCGATAGGGATTGATGGAGCGGTCGAAGCCGATGTCGGGCGAGTCGTTGCGCGCGATCACCTTGCGCGAAGTGTCGATCGAGACCGTGGTCTTGAACGGCGGCAGCTCTTCAAGGCTTTGCCAGCCGTCGTCAAAGGCGACGCGCGCCTCGGCCTCAAATCGGCCCGAAGCATTGGATTGCGCGCCGCGGCCGCGCCGCCGCTCGCGGTCGATCGCGACAGCGAGCTCGGGAAAAGGGGTCGCACCCGCCGGCTCGGAGGGCACTGTCACCGGCGGGTGCTTGAGGGCATGAGAGGATGCTCGGCTCATGCAGCCAAGATAGCATGCAAAAAGAACAAATCAAGAACAACAAATCAAAACTCGCAAAACAACCCCATGCAAAGTACCGCAAGATTCTGCAACCAAACGGCTGCGCTGATTGTGACAAGGTGATAACACTGCAGCGTTTTTTCCCGCGCTTGAGCCAACGAAGCCTCAAATTCCATGCTGAGCGTCATCATTCCGACCGAGGGCGTCGAACATTCGGCCGTCGCCACGCTTGCGACCCTGGTGCCGGGGGCCGCTGCCGG
>DATEJC010000397.1:0-2743 GCA_035278345.1 Bradyrhizobium sp.
GCCACCGCCAACACCAGATCAGGCATCAAAAACGTCATCTGAAACGGCATAAACTGAGTGGGGTTTAGTCTTGGCGGCGTTCTATTAAATGTGCGTGGCGGTGACAAAGTAGGCCACGGAGCGCCGGCGTGATGTCGGTGCGGGCGGAGTAAAAACCGTCCAGTGGCTAGGTTGATCCCTTTGGGGGTCGGCCGGGAATGTTTGCCGTGGAAGTCTACGCCGCCGTCCGGCATTTCGTCTTTGTCGAGGGCAACAGCCGTCGTGAGGCGGCCCGGGTATTCGGGCTGAGCCGCGAGACGGTCTTGAAGATGTGCCGCTTCTCGCTGCCGCCTGGCTACACGCGCACGAAGCCTGTGATGAAGCCGAAGCTGGGCGCGCTGCTGCCGGTGATCGATGCGATCCTGGAAGCGGACCGGACCGGCCCGGTGAAGCAGCGACACACGGCGAAGCGGATTTTCGAGCGGCTGCGCGACGAGCATGGGTTCGGCGGTGGCTACACGGTGGTGAAGGACTATGTCCGGATCGCGCGGGCACGGGGCCGCGAGACGTTCGTGCCGCTGTCGCATCCTGCGGGCCATGCGCAGGTGGACTTTGGCGAGGCGGTCGGTGTGATCGGCGGGGTTCGCTGCAAGCTTCACTTCTTCTGCATGGACCTGCCTCAATCGGACGCCTGTTTTGTCAAGGCCTATCCGGCCGAGACCACGGAAGCGTTCCTGGACGGTCACGTCTCTGCCTTCGCCTTCTTCGGCGGCGTGCCGCTATCGATCCTCTACGACAATCTCAAGATTGCGGTGGCCAAGATCTGCGGCGACGGCAAGCGCGAGCGGACGCGGGCATTCACCGAGTTGGTGAGCCACTATCTGTTCCAGGATCGCTTTGGCCGTCCCGGCAAGGGGAACGATAAGGGCAAGGTCGAGGGATTGGTGAAGTATGCCCGCTCGAACTTCCTGACGCCGATCCCGGTGGCGGCGAGCTTTGATGATCTCAACGCCATGCTGGCCGAACGCTGCCGGGCGCGGCAGAACGAACGTGCCGGACGCCATGCCGCGAACATTGGTGAACGCCTTGCCGCCGATCTCGCCGCGTTCCGGGATTTGCCAGCCGTGCCGCTGGAGCCCTGCGAGAAGCGGGCGGCCCGGGTCTCGTCGACGGCGCTAGTGCGCTATCGCGGCAATGACTACTCGGTGCCGACGGCCTTTGGCTTCCAGGACGTCATGGTGAAGGGCTTCGTCGATCAGACCGTCATCCTGTGCGGCGGCGAGGAGATCGCGCGGCATCAGCGCTGTTATGGTTCGGGCACCTTCGTCTTCAACCCGCTGCACTATCTGGCGCTGATCGAGATGAAGCCGAACGCGCTCGATCAGGCCGCACCGTTGCAGGACTGGAGCCTGCCCGAGGCGTTCCAGAACCTGCGTCATCTGATGGAGGCGAGGATGGGCAATCGCGGCAAACGCGAGTTCATCCAGGTGCTGCGGCTGATGGAGGCAATCCCGAAGGATGTCGTGGTCTACGCCGTCACCGAGGCGATCCGGATCGGCGCGATCGGATTCGATGCGGTCAAGCAGATCGCTCTGGCCCGCATTGAGCGCCGTCCTGCGCGACTCGATCTCAGCGCCTATCCCCATCTGCCGAAGACCAGCGTGAAGACGACATCGGCGGCCGATTACGCCGTCCTCGTTCCCGGGAGGGCGGCATGAGTGGGAAGGCCATGGATATGATGCCGACGATCGGCACGCCGCAGGTGCTGCTCAGCCATCATCTCAAGCAATTGAAGCTGCCGACGGTGCTGCGCGAATACGACAAGGTCGCCCGTGAATGCGCGCGCGACGGCGTCGATCATCCCCGCTATCTGCTGCGCCTGGTCGAACTGGAACTGATCGACCGGGAACGGCGTGTCGTCGAGCGGCGCATCAAGCAGGCCAGGTTCCCGGCGGTGAAGAGCCTGGACACCTTCGACTTCACCGCCATTCCTTCCCTCAACAAGATGCTGGTGCTGGAGCTGGCACGCTGCGAGTTCATCCTGCGTCGCGAGAACATCGTCGCGCTTGGCAATTCCGGCACCGGCAAGACCCATGTCGCGCTCGCCCTTGGCCTTGCCGCCTGCCAGAAGGGCTTCCCCGTCGCCTTCACCACCGCGGCTGCCCTCGTGCATCAGCTCATGGAGGCCCGCGACGAGAAACGGATTTTGAGGCTGCAGCGTGAACTGCAGACGGTGAAGCTGCTCATTGTCGATGAACTGGGCTACGTGCCGCTGTCACCGACCGGCGCGGAATTATTGTTCGAGGTGCTCTCCCAGCGCTACGAGCGCGGATCGACAATCGTCACCTCAAACTTGCCTTTTGAAGACTGGACCTCGGTCCTGGGGTCCGAGCGGCTCACTGGTGCGCTGCTCGATCGGCTGACCCACCACGTTCACATCCTCACCATGAATGGCGACAGCTACCGGCTCAAGCAATCCACCGGACGGCGTCCCGCCCCTGCGGCGGAGCAAAACCAGACCACCCCCGAAACAGCCGATCAGCCAAAAAGCGCCTGATCCACAACAGCCACGCCAAATCCTGACGACCGCTCGCTACGGCGCTAGGGAAAAGCGCGCTTCGCGAGCGGCCTCTGCCGCGCCCAGACTGGCCTGCTTTTACTCCGCCTCCGTGGCTTGGTTTTGCTCCGCCGTTGACATGATCGATCGCGGTCTTGATGACGAATTGAAGGGAACGGCCTATGTCGTGATCGACGGCGTTGATGG
>DATEJC010000398.1:0-2388 GCA_035278345.1 Bradyrhizobium sp.
GAAACTGGGCCGGCATAACCGCCATGTGCGTTTCCGCCATGAAATCGCTGAAACGCCCGTGAAGTCTGCCGGGCGATAGGCTACATATTCTCGCGAGCCAATTCGGGAGAAAGCCATGACTGCCAGCATCGTTGGATGGGCGCATACGCCCTTCGGGAAGTTCGACGCCGAGACCGTCGAAAGCCTCGTCGTGAAAGTCGCCAACGAGGCATTGGCCGATGCCGGCATTGCCGCTTCAGACGTCGATGAGATCGTGCTCGGCCATTTCAACGCCGGCTTCTCGCCGCAGGACTTTACCGCCTCGCTGGTGTTGCAGGCCGATCCGGCGCTGCGTTTCAAGCCCACCACCCGCGTCGAAAACGCCTGTGCCACCGGCTCAGCCGCCGTGCACCAGGGCATCCGCGCCATCGAGGCCGGCGCCGCCAAGATCGTGCTCGTGGTCGGCGTCGAGCAGATGACGCGCACGCCGTCGGCCGAGATCGGCAAGAACCTGCTGAAGGCATCCTATCTGCCGGAGGATGGCGACACCGTCGGCGGCTTTGCCGGCGTGTTCGGCAAGATCGCGCAGAGCTATTTCCAGAAATACGGCGACCAGTCCGACGCGCTCGCCATGATCGCCGCCAAGAACCACAAGAACGGCGTCGCCAATCCCTTTGCCCAGATGCGCAAGGACTTCGGCTTCGAGTTCTGCCGCGCCGAGAGCGAGAAGAACCCCTATGTGGCCGGCCCCCTGAAGCGCACCGACTGCTCGCTGGTGTCCGACGGCGCCGCCGCGCTGGTGCTGACCGACAGCGAAACCGCAAAAACCATGGGCAAGGCGGTGAACTTCCGTGCCACCGCGCATGCCCAGGATTTCCTGCCGATGTCCAAGCGCGACATTCTGCAGTTCGAGGGCTGCACGGTGGCCTGGCAGCGCGCGCTGCAGAAGGCGGGCGTGACGCTCAATGATCTCTCGTTCGTCGAAACCCATGACTGCTTCACCGTCGCCGAACTGATCGAATATGAGGCGATGGGGCTAACGCCGAAGGGGCAAGGCGCCCGTGCGATTCTGGAAGGCTGGACGCTCAAGGACGGCAAGCTGCCGGTCAATCCGTCCGGCGGCCTGAAGGCGAAGGGCCACCCGATCGGCGCGACGGGAGTCTCCATGCACGTGATGACCGCGATGCAACTCACCGGGCAGGCGCCCGAGGGCATGCAGCTTCCGAATGCAAAACTCGGCGGCATCTTCAACATGGGCGGCGCGGCCGTCGCCAACTACGTCTCGGTGCTCGAGCCGGCGAAGTAAGTTGCGGCTCAAATGATCTCCGTCATGCCCGGGCAAAAGCGCGAAGCGCGTCTTCGCGCTAGATGTCCCAGGCATCCACGTCTTTGGCCCGGCGTGAGGGGCGGACAAGCCCGGCCATGACGACTACATTGGCTGCTTCCTTTGAATGAAATTGAGAGGCGAGGGCGATGAACATCGCCGAATGGCTGGCGGCAACCGCACGGGCAAGGCCCGAAGCGCCGGCGCTGCTGACCGCCTTCGAGCGCGATGCCGACTACGGAACATTCGCGCGGCGCGCCGCCTCCATTGGCGCGGCGCTGTGGCGCGACCACGGCATCGCGCCGGGCGATCGCGTTGCGCTGTTTGCCGGCAATTGCACGCAATACCTCGAATGCCTCTACGGCATCTGGTGGATCGGTGCGGTCGCGATCCCCATCAACGCCAAGCTGCACGGCCGCGAGGCGGCGTGGATCTGCGATAATGGCGGCGCGAGCCTTGCGTTCGTCTCCGGCGACACCATCGGCGCGCTGATCGAGGCCAAAGACGACCTGCCCGCGGGCATGGAGATGCTGTCCATCGACGGCGGTGAATACCAGAAGATGCGGGACGGCGATGGCCCGCCGTCGCCGCTGGTGCGCAACGCCGACGATCTCGCCTGGCTGTTTTACACCTCGGGCACGACGGGCCGGCCCAAGGGCGTCATGATCAGCCACGGCAACCTCATGGCGATGTCGCTGTGCTACATGGCCGACGTCGATCACGCCACCCCCAACGATGCCGCGCTCTATGCCGCGCCGATTTCGCATGGCGCCGGCCTCTATAATTTCCCGATCACGCGCATGGGCGGACGCCACGTCGTGCCGGAGAGCGGCGGCTTCGACCCCGACGAGGTGCTCAACCTCGGCCGCCAGCTCGACAATGTCGTGATGTTCGCCGCGCCCACCATGGTGCGGCGGCTGGTCGATGCCGCCAAGCGCCGCGGTGAGAACGGCGAGGGGCTGCGCACCATCATCTATGGCGGCGGGCCGATGTATCTCGCCGATATCAGGGACGCCATCGCCACCATGGGGCAGCGTTTCGTGCAGATTTACGGCCAGGGCGAGTCGCCGATGACGATCACGGCG
>DATEJC010000399.1:0-7534 GCA_035278345.1 Bradyrhizobium sp.
TCCGAGCGACGCAGGAGATCATCGAGCTCGACCTTCTCCGCGCCCCGCGCCGCCATTTCCTCTGCCGTCAGATATGGATCGTAGGCAATTACCTTCAGGTGCAAGAGGCCATTGCAGAGCTCGGCGATACGGCGGCCGACATTGCCCAGCCCAACGATGCCGATGGTCTTGCCCATGGCCTCATTGCCGATCAGTGCGTTGCGGTTGACGTTACGCTCGCGCCGCAGCGTCCGGTCGGACTCCAGGATGCGTTTCGAGAGCGTCAGCAGCATGCCGAGCGCATGCTCGGCGACGGAATTGGCATTGCCGCCGGATTGGTTGACGACCAGCACGCCTGCCTCGGTGCAGGCGGCAACATCGACGGGGTCGAAGCCCGCCCCGTTGGAAGAAACGAGCAAGAGATTCGGAGTCCGCTTCAGGAGATCCTTGTCGACATGGAAGTGCCGCGCCAGCTCGTCGCGCGCCGCGCCGATCTGGTAGGCATGCGCCGCCGACAGAATCGGCGTGAACATTTCCGCCGGGCTTTCATTCTCGATCCGGTCCAGCCGCACGTCGGGTCGGCCTTTCATGATCTCGGCGTAGATGTCATGGGCGAGGTATTTAACGTAGAAGATGCGCTTGTTGTTGACGGTCATTGACTAGCTTTCAGTTTGGGAAGTCGTAGAGCCCGGCGGGATTGGTGACGAATATACGCTGTTGCGCCGCCTTCAAACCCGGGTAACTGCGGTCCTCGGCGTGTGCAAGTTTGTCCGCCGGCCCGAAGAGGTTGGCGTGCGTGTCACACGCTTTCGGCGGCGGCGGGATCTTGGGCCGGGTGATTTCACGCGGCGGCGGACGGGGCAGCGCGGTCACGGTCTCATTCCGCCTTGATGCCGGCAGCCTTGAAGATCGGCCCCCATTTGTCATAGTCGGCGCGGATCTTTGCGGCAAAATCCTGCGGCGAGCTGCCGATCGGCGTGGCGCCGAGCTTGGTCAGCCGCTCCTTGACCGTGTCGTTGTTGAGCGCGCTGACGAAGTCGCTCGAGAGTTTTGCAACGACATCCGAAGGCATGCCAGCGGGGCCGACCAGGCCCCACCACACTTCGGTGTCGTAGCCGGGAACGGTTTCGCCCATGCTCGGCACGTCGGGCAGGAACGACGCTCGCTTGGCCGTGGTGACGGCCAGCGCCCTCACCTTCCCGGCAGCGATCTGTCCGACCGATTCCGGGCCGTTGTTGAAGGAAACCGGGATCTGCCCGCCCAGGAGATCGTTTATCGCCGGCGCGCCACCCTTATAGGGTACGGCGACGATGTCGACCTTGGCCAGACTTTTGAGCAGTTCGCCGGCTAGTTGGGTCGAGGTGCCGTTGCCGGCATGGGCAAAGGAAAGGCTGCCAGGTTTTGCCTTGGCTTCCGCGATAAGGTCAGCGAGCGTCTTGAATGGCGAGTCCGCGCGCACCAGCAGGATGTTCGGCGAGGACGCCAGCAGCGAGACCGGCGTGAAGTCCTTGAAAGTGTCATAGGGAAGTTTGGAATAGAGAAACGGGTTGGTGGCGTGACCGCTAGCCACCACGATCAACGTGTGGCCGTCGGGCGGCGCAGCAGCCAGCGCCTGGGAAGCGATGACCCCGCCAGCGCCGGGCCGGTTCTCCACGACGACCGCCTGTCCCCATTGCTTCGAGACGACATCGCCCAGCGTGCGCGTCACCACGTCGACGGCGCCACCTGCCGGATAGGGCACGAAGAGGTGTACCGGCTTCGAGGGAAAGGATTGCGCGCTTGCCACGCCGCTGATGGCGAGACACGCGACTGCCGCGGCGGCAGCACGCAACCCCTTGTTCATGGCTTCCTCCCGGTCCCGCTGCTTGTGCCGCAGCCTGGTGCGCCCAATCACTCACATCATCGCATGCGGGGCGTCATCTCACATTGTCGCATGCGTGTACCACAGGACAGCATGTTGACAATCCTGCCGGGCGCGTCAAGTTCGACCCCCCAGACGGCCGCGCGGCAGTCGCAAACGGAAAAAGATCGTCGCAAGACAAGGGAGACGTTGATGGCGGCCGCGGAGACCGCGCTGAGCTGGCACGAGATCGTGCTGCAGACGCTCAAGCGCAACGACATACGACTGGTGCCCTATGTGCCGGACCGGGTGCTGACGCCGCTGATCCGGAATTTGCACGCCGATTCCTTCTTCAACGTATTCCCCACAGCACGCGAGGAAGAGGCGGTCGGCATCGTCTCCGGCGCCTGGATGGGCGGCATGCGCGGCGCGATGCTGATGCAGACCTCCGGCTTTGCCACGCTTGCCAATGTGCTCGCCTCCCTCGTCGTGCCGTCGCAAATCCCTCTGATCATGTTCGTCTCCGAGCGCGGCACGCTCGGCGAGTTCAACCTCGGCCAGTCCCTGGTTTGCCGCACCATGCGCCCGGTGCTGGATTCGCTCGCCATGGAGCATCACACCTGTACGCGGCTCGACGAATTCGAGTTCATTGCCGACCGTTCGATCAAGCAGGCGATCACCACGCAGGCGCCAGTGGCGCTGATCCTCTCCCCGCTGCTCACCGGCGGCAAGACCTTCGACAAGTGAGCGCGCCCATGAACACGAGCCCTGCCCGCAATACCAAGGTGATGAACCGCTTCGATCTCACCTCGCGCCTCATCGCAAAGCTGAAGAACGAGGAGGCCGTCGTCGGCGGCATCGGCAACACCAATTTCGATCTCTGGGCCGCCGGCCACCGCCCCCAGAACTTTTACATGCTCGGCAGCATGGGCCTCGCCTTCCCCATCGCACTTGGTGTGGCGCTGGCACAGCCCAAGCGCCGCGTCATTGCGCTGGAGGGCGACGGCTCGCTGTTGATGCAACTCGGCTGCCTCTCGACCATCGCGACGCTGGCGCCGAAGAATCTCACCATGGTGGTGATGGACAACGGCATCTACCAGATCACCGGCTCGCAGCCGACGCCGGCTGCAGCTTCAGCAGATCTAGTCGCGATTGCGCTTGCCAGCGGCCTCTCCAACAGCTGCTGGGCCGCGGATGAAGAGGATTTCGAGCGGCTGATCGAGCAATCGCTGGTCAGCGACGGCCCGACGCTGATTGGCGTGCGCATCGATGAAAAGCCGGGAACCGGAACCACCCGACGCGATCCCGTGCAAATTCGCGAGCGCTTCATGCACGGGCTGGGCGTGCGGCAGCCGCTTTGACCTGCTTGTTAAGAAACGGCAATTAACCACGCATGGCAGCGTTTCGCACCTGCGGAATGCCTCGTGCTAATCTGGCGCCATGACAGTTTTTCTCCGCTTCGTCGCCTGGGGCCTCGCCGCCGCCGTCACCTTCGCAACGCTCGGACCGCCGCGCTATCGGCCGCATGCCGACCTCGGCCAGAACGGCGAACATGCGCTTGCCTTCGCGCTCGTGGGTCTCGCCTTCGGGCTTGCCTATCGGAGTAATCGCCTGCTCACCACGTTCGTGGCCGTCTTCATGACTGGCGCGATCGAGATTTTGCAGTTCTGGGCGCCCGGCCGACATGCGCGGCTTTCCGATTTCGTCGTCGATGCGCTTACCGTCTGCCTCGGCCTTGCCGCCGCGGCGGCAATCGACTGGGCGATCGTCCGATCGCGTCCGCAAGTCGCGCCCGCAACAGTCACGAAAAAGTCCCGCAAGACTGACGCCTTGCGGGACTGAAATATTACGATTCCGGCTAGTCGATGACCCGGATAACCTTGCGCGTGCGCGGCTCCACGATCACGCGGCGATCGTTCACCACGGCATAACGATACTCGGTGTGGTTCGGCACAACGCGCAGCTCCACGCTCGGCGGCAGCGGCTCGCCGACCACGACGCGCTCGCGCACCACCACGGAGCGCTCGCCGCGCGGGATCGAGGTGATTACGGCATTAGGGATTTCCACGGCCGCGCCAACGGCTGCGCCCACGGTGCCGCCGACGATCCCGCCGATCGGCCCGCCAACTTCCGCGCCCGTGCGCGCGCCTTCGTGCGCACCCTGCACGGTGGTGGATTGCGCAAAAGCCGAGCCGGACGCCAGCAGCGAAGCGGCAATCAGCGAAACAGCAACACGTTTATTCATCATGTCCTCCAGCGGTTGAAAAGGTGGTGTCTCAACCGCTGGAGGAACATGATGTTCCGGTTCCCTCGACCCGGAACCCTTCAAGCGACCAGCTAAAATCTGCCCTTCCCGCGGAACAATGCCTTGTGCGCGTGCCGGGAAAATCCCCGCGAAGCCGAGGCCCCGCGGGGGAGTTGTGGCGGAAACCAGGGATTTTCCCATGCCACAGGGAGACCTAAGCCTTCGCGACCTCGTGGTTCGCCATCATCTCGAGCGCGCGCACCAGCGCGGAATGATCCCAGGCGCTGCCGCCATGGGCCGCGCAGGATGAGAACATCTGCTGGGCAGTCGCCGTGTTCGGGAGCGACAGCCCGAGGCTGCGTGCGCCTTCCAGCGCAAGGTTGAGATCCTTCTGATGCAACTCGATGCGGAAGCCGGGCGCAAAATTGCGCTTGATCATGCGCTCGCCATGCACTTCGAGGATGCGCGAGGAGGCAAAGCCGCCCATCAGCGCCTGCCGCACCAGCGCAGGGTCGGCGCCGGCCCGCGAGGCGAACAGCAGGGCTTCGCCGACGGCCTGGATGGTCAGCGCCACGATGATCTGGTTGGCGACCTTGGTGGTCTGGCCGTCACCATTGCCGCCGACCAGCGTGACGTTCTTGCCCATCTTGTCGAACACGGGCTTCATGGTGTTGAAGGCGCGCTCCGGCCCGCCAACCATGATGGTGAGGCTCGCTGCCTTTGCACCGACCTCGCCGCCGGAGACCGGGGCGTCGAGATAATCGACGCCAAGCGCCCCGATCTTCTTGGCGAACTCCTTGGTGGCGAGCGGCGAGATCGAGCTCATGTCGACCACGATCTTGCCTTTCGAAAGCCCGGCGGCGACGCCGTCGGCGCCGAACAGCACCGCTTCGACATGCGGCGTGTCCGGCACCATGATGATGATCACCTCCGATTCCTGCGCGACCTGCTTGCCCGATTTGCAGGCGACGGCGCCGCCGTCGATCAGCTCCTGCGGCAGCGGCGTGATGTCGTGCAGGAACAGCTTGTGCTGCCCCGCCTGGAGATGGCCAGCCATCGGGCGCCCCATGGTGCCGAGGCCGATGAAACCGATTTTCATGATGTTTTTCCCTAGGTTTCGAAGATCTGCGCCGCATGCCAGCCGAGGCCGTCGACTGTTGTGGTTCGCGGCTTGTATTCACATCCCACCCAGCCACGATAGCCGATCGCGTCGAGATGGCGAAACAGGAAGGGATAGTTGATCTCGCCCGTTCCCGGCTCGTTGCGGCCGGGATTGTCGGCGAGCTGGACATGGGCGATGCGCGCCAGATGCTTCTGGAGGGTGCGGGCGATGTCACCCTCCATGATCTGCATGTGGTAGATGTCGTACTGGATGAAGAGATTTTGCGAGCCGACGTCAGCCACGAGCTGCGCCGCCTGTTCGGTGCGGTTGAGGAAGAATCCGGGAATATCGATGGTGTTGATCGGCTCGATCAGCAGGCTGATCCCCTCCTTCGACAAGGCCTCCGCGGCATAGCGCAGGTTGCCGACCAGCACCTCGTAGAGCTCGAACGCGTCTGCATCGGCAGGTGCTATACCGGTCAGGCAATTCAGCTGCCTGCAGTCGAGCGCCCTGGCATAGTCGACGGCGCGATGCACGCCGTCGCGGAATTCCTTTACCCTGTCGGGCAGGATGGCGATGCCGCGCTCACCCGCGGCCCAATTGCCGGCAGGCAGATTGTGCAGCACCTGCATCAGGCCATGCTGGGTCAGTTGCTCGCGCAGCTCCGCCTTGTCGAAATCGTAGGGGAAGAGATATTCGACGCCGCGGAAGCCCGCAGCGCGCGCGGCCGCAAAGCGATCGATGAACGGCATCTCGCCGAACAGCATGGTGAGATTGGCGGCAAATCTGGGCACGGCAATTTCCCTCGTTGCAAAATCAGATAATGCGCCGGCTTCAGGCCGGCTGCAGCGCCTCGGTGCGGCTGACCGGCACTTCATCGAGCGGCAGGTCGAGGACCTCCTCGAACTCGACGATGTTGTCGATCTCGGTGCCCATCGCGATGTTGGTGACGCGCTCGAGAATGAACTCAACCACCACGGGCACCTGATACTGCTTCAGCCATTGCCGCGCGGTGGCAAACGCTGCCTGCGCCTGATGCGGATCGGTGACGCGGATCGCCTTGCAGCCCAGTCCCTCCGCGACCGCGACATGGTCGACGCCATAGACGCCGATCTCCGGCGCGTTGATGTTCTCGAAGGAAAGCTGGACGTGGTAGTCCATGTCGAAACCACGCTGCGCCTGGCGGATCAGGCCGAGATAGGAATTGTTCACGACGACGTGGATGTAGGGCAGCTTGAACTGCGCGCCGACCGCAAGCTCCTCGATCAGGAACTGGAAGTCATAGTCGCCCGACAGCGCGACAATCTCGCGATCGGGATCGGCGGCGCGCACGCCGAGCGCGGCGGGCAGCGTCCAACCGAGCGGGCCCGCCTGCCCCGCATTGATCCAGTTGCGCGGCCTGTAGACACCCAGGAACTGCGCGCCTGCGATCTGCGACAGGCCGATCACGCTGACGAAGCAGGTTTCGCGAGAAAACGCCTTGGTCATCTCCGCGTAGACGCGCTGCGGCTTGATCGGGATGTCGTCGAAGTTGCTCCGGCGCAGCATCGAGCGCTTGCGGTCCTGGCACGAAGCCGGCCAGGCCTGCCGCTCCTTCAGCTTGCCGGCCTTGCGCCATTCCTTCGCGACCGTGACGAACAGTTCCAGCGCCGCCTTCGCATCGGAGACGATGCCGAGATCGGGATTGAACACGCGGCCAATTTGCGTGGGCTCGATGTCGACATGAACGAACTTGCGGCCCTTGGTGTAGGTTTCGATCGATCCGGTGTGGCGGTTGGCCCAGCGGTTGCCGATGCCCAGCACGAAGTCGGATTGCAGCATGGTGGCGTTGCCATAGCGGTGGCTGGTCTGCAGCCCCACCATGCCCGCCATGAGCACGTGATCGTCAGGGATGGCGCCCCAGCCCATCAGCGTCGGGACGACAGGCACGTTGACGGTCTCGGCGAAGGTGACCAGCAAATCCGACGCATCGGCGTTGATGACACCACCACCGGCGACGATCAGCGGCCGTTCGGCGGCATTGAGCATCTCCAGCGCCTTCTCGACCTGCTTGCGTGTTGCGGTCGGCTTGTAGACCGGCAGCGGCGCGTAAGTCGTGTCGTCGAATTCGATCTCGGCGAGCTGCACGTCGAGCGGCAGGTCGATCAGCACCGGCCCGGGCCGGCCTGAGCGCATGATGTGAAAGGCCTGGCTGAACACGCGCGGGACGAGGCCCGGCTCGCGCACCGTCACCGCCCACTTGGTGACGGGCTTTGCGATCGACTCGATGTCGATGGCCTGGAAGTCTTCTTTATAGAGCCGGGCGCGCGGCGCCTGGCCGGTGATGCACAGGATCGGAATGGAATCGGCGATCGCCGAATAGAGCCCG
>DATEJC010000400.1:0-8906 GCA_035278345.1 Bradyrhizobium sp.
GCGTTGTTGCCGACGTCTTCGCAAAGAACAATGTTGCCGCGGGAATCAACCGTGATGTTGTCGAACATCTGCTGACCCTCGGTGCCGTTGAGCAGCAGCTTGATGGTGCCGCCGAGCTCGGGGTGCGCCGCGTCGACGAAGTCCAGCGACCAAAGCTGGCTCGGTGCATTGAACGCGTTCGTCGTCACGAAGTAGAAGCGGTTAGGATTGAGGGTATCCCAGGCGCCATCCTCCGGCCGCAGGAAGGTCGTCACCCCTGCGGTTTCGCTGGCCGCATCGATTTGCGCGCCGGTCATGCCGCTCACGTCACCGAGGTCGATCATGGTGAAGGTGGAGGTGTTGTCGGCTCCAATCGGAGTGGAGCTGCTGGGCGCATTGTTGTTCGCCGCGCCCTCCAGGTCGGTCACGTGGATGCCGAGCAGATGACCGTTGGTCAAACCGGCTTGCTCGACCGCATTTCCGGTCGCGCTCTTGTTGCCTGCATAGAAATAAACTTGGCCATTCTGACCGTCATCCAGCATGGCGACCACGGTCCGGTCGCCGGTATGCGCGTTCGCGACCACGTTTTCGTAGGACATGTTGCCGAGCCAGGCCAGCTCGTAGCTGTTGCCGTCCTGAGGCCCGCCGACGATATGGGCGAAGGCGCGTCCCTCGACGCCCGACTCTTCGCCGTTGAGATAGAGCCGGCCGTTGAAGCCGAGCCCGCTCTCCGCGTTGTAGAAGGCACCCTGGTCGGCAAGGTCCGCGGAACAGAAGCGGTTGAACGAAATCGGGCTGTTGCCGGCATTGTGTTGGGTGTAGCTGTGCGACACCGAATCGTAGGTCCAGACGTCATGGATGAGGTCCCGGCCCGACAGGGCCTGCAACGTCGTCTTGTCGAACACCCATTCCGAAATGAACGCGCCGGTGGCGCCGTGGGCGCGCGCGATGCCCGAAGTTGCGCCAAGCTCCTGATTCATGAGGACGGTGAAAGTGCCGTCGCCATTGTCGAACGCGCCGAGGCCGTCGGGAATGCCGACCATCCGGTAGCCGTTCACGCTGTCGCCGGTCGTCAGTAGCGACTCGGTGTAGACGTGGGAGTCGCTGCTGACCAGGTAGGGCATCTGCGAGCTCGACACGCCCTTGATCTCATCGGCCAGGATGAACTGTTCGGCGTGAAGATCGGAGATACCGATATCCTCGATGATCAGCTTGTCGCCGTTGCCGAGATTGATTTCGACGTTATCACCGACCTGCCGCGCGGAATTTTTCAGCGCCTGAAACGAAGCAATGTTGAAGTCGCGGACGTCGACGCGATCGCCGGCGTCGAGATGCTCGATCGTGTCCACGCCGGTGCCCTTGCGAATCAGGAACTTGTCGTTGCCGTCATCGCCGTTCAGCTTATCGCGGCCGGCGCCGCCGAAGAGCAGATCCCGCCCCTGGCCGCCGTGCAGGTCGTCGTTGCCGTCGCCGCCGATCAGGGCGTCGTTGCCCTTGCCGCCGAACAGCTTGTCGTCGGCTTTTCCGCCCTCGATCCAGTCATTGCCCTGCAGGCCATGAATGATGTCGTTGCGGTCCGATCCGAAAATTTCGTCGTCACCGTTCGTTCCGAAAAGTTTCTTCTTGCCATGCGAGTCGGCATAGCGCTGGTTTCCTTGATTTTCATACGACATGTTTGGCCTTTATTTCCTGGATAGTGATCGCAGCGGTGCTCCGTTAACCAGCGCCCGTGACAGCGGAGCGACATCCGGATGAACCGGCCAGCGAACTATCCGTCGAACCTCTGCGCGCGCGTTTATGGTGTTGATGTTTCTGCGATAACGCGCGCACGATGGGTGTTCGCGACAATACGTCACAGCGAGTCGATTGATTGTGGAAATGTCTGACGCGCGTCCGTGCCTGGCAAACCCAATCGTCCAGTTGTCACCTGGTTGAAAGAACTCTCCGCGGCCGCCCGATCGAATAGCGGCCTCCGCTGGTTCGTCAGGTTTCGGGTGGCTTCGCCCCTGCCGTCTGGCATGCTCGGCTATTCAGATGCGCATACAAGGTTGGGATATGACTACGAGGGCCTACGGGACGGTCAGTCCCGAGCAGCGGAAGGCGATGAGCGGACTGGAATTCGTCCAGGGACTTGCCAGCGGAGCCTTGCCCCTCAACACGATTGCACGAACCCTGGGTTATGACGTGGTGGAGGCGGAAAGCGGCCGCGTCGTCGTCACGATCACTCCGACCGGCGCTCATCTCAATCCATCCGGCACGGTGCACGGCGGCATTGCGGCGACTCTTCTCGACAGTTGCATGGGCCTCGCTATCCAGTCGATGCTCGAAAAAGGCGTTGCCAGCACGACGCTCGAGTTCAAGATTGCGCTGGTCCGGGCCATCACGCCGGAGACGGGAGAGATCAGGGCGGAGGGCAAGGTTCTCAACTGCGGGCGCCGCATCGGTACGGCGGAAGGCCGCATCGTCGATGCCAAAGGCCGATTGCTTGCGCATGGCACGACGACGTGCCTCATTTTCCCCGGCTGACTTTCTTTCCGGGTTGACCTACGCGATCGGCGCGCGGGCATGTCGAAGTGGCAGCCTTCGAAGACTAGCCTCGGTCCGGCCGCTGGCCTATCGTCAGATTCATGCGATTGAAATCTGCAATTTGGGTGGCGGCCTATTTGCGCCGCTGCCAGGGCGAAGGCGTGTTCGGTGCGGTGCGTCGCCGCGGCGCCGAGGAGGCGGGCGCAGTGTTCGTGAAAGTGGCGATGCTGGATGGCAATGCCATGCTCTATGCCCCGGCGCCGCAGAGCGCCTATGACGGGAGCCGTCCCACCGAGCGCGTGTTCGCGCCGACATCGAAGGAGCCGGCCCCGGAGCAAACCGTGGAAGAACGACTAGCCAAGGAAATCCGCTTCGATCCGGATGCGTGGATCGTCGAGACCGAGGATCGGGCAGGGCGGCATTTTCTGGATCTGGCGAAGTAGACTGTCATTGCGAGTGAGCTAAGCAGTAGACCCTCACCCTGAGGAGCGCGCCGTCGGCGCGTCTCGAAGGGCGAGGCCGATGGCAGGGCCTTCATCCTTCGAGACGCTTGCTTTGCAAGCTCCTGAGGATGAGGAATTAACAGGTTGGATTGCTTCGCGACGGCGGGAGCGATCAGCGCCCTGACTTGTCCGTGCCGGTGCGCACGGCCGGCGCGCCGCCCGGCTGAACGGCGGGCCGCTTCTCGTTGGGCGCAAAGCGGGCGCGCTGGCGCTCGTCGTCGTAGAGGGCAGGGCGATATTTCGCGCGCGCTGCCGCCATGCTGGAGCCGCGCCAGGCGGCGATCATCACCAGCGCCGAGCGCTCGGAGAGACGATCGTATAGCCGCGAGATCCGGTACACCTTCTGCACGGAAGTGCCGAACTCCGGATTGAGGAACAGCAGGATGCGCTGAAAGATCGGGCTTGGCGTATCCAGCGCCTTCATGGCGCAGGCGAGCGGCTCGCCGCCGGGATCGGCGGTTACTTGCGCAGCGATGCGCGCGGGCAGGATCAGAGCCTCGCCGAGTTCCAGCGCAAAATTCTCGGCGTCTGACGCGAACGCCGCCATCTCAAGGATATGCAGCGCGCGTTTGGCGCGCTGTTCCGGAATCCGCGCCGAAGCTTTCAGCGGCGTGTCGTTGAGATTGTGCAGGATCAGCGCGCGCTCGGGCGCGCCGGCCGCAAAGAACAACTCGCTGATCTCGGCGGCGTCCTTGGGCTGCATCGACAGGTTCGACGCCATCCGCAGTCCCGCGTCGGTTGGCTCGCGCGTGGCGCGCACGGGGTCGGGGAGGGGAATCTTCTCCGCCAGCGGCACGGGATCGTTGGGATGCGCGGGCCGCAAGCCAAGCTGGATCATCGTCTTCAGCGGCGTGCCCGGATAGATCGCGAGCCTCGCCCGCACCGCGGCGCGGGTGGCGTCGTCGACCTGCTCGATCAGGCGCGACGTCAATTCGACGAACTGCCGCTCCTCATCGGGGCTGTGCGAACGGGCCTGCACGTAGAGATCGGTCAGCACGCGCAACAGCGTCGGGCGGATGTCGACGCCCTCGCGGCGCGACAGCGTCATCAGCCCGTCGAAACCCGGAAACAGTGGAGCTGCAGTCATCTCGGCGTACGCGACTCTGGAAAACCCTTTCCCGCCAGCCTAGGCGGCGGGTTTTAAGAGCCGGTTAAGGAAAACAAGCCGTGAAAACGATCGTTACAATTTTAGCGATGTGACATGGCTGCCGCGCTGTCCCACTCCGGTACCCTGCGGGGCCCCCGAATTAAGAACCCGTTAACCAAGCGCTGTTCTTAATAATGGCAGGCCGCGGGCGCATTCATGTGCTGGCGGCGACCAGAGAGAACGGAAATGGGCACCATCATCGATTTCCCGGCGGATGCGGCTTCGCGGCGCCTGGATCACGGCATGGATGGCGCACCGCGCGATGGCATGGGGACCATCCTGATCCTTCCCGTTGTCCGGATCGACCGCGACGCCGACGAGAGTGGCGATGGCGGCGGACCGGAAGAGGGGACGGCCCCGGGCCGCCGTCGTCGCCGGCGCACCTGACGCTTAGGGAATTAACATGCCGGCAATGCTTGCGAACCGGACCACCGGAGCACGGCGCTCATTCCCGGCTCTTGCCCTTCTCCTGGTAGGTTCGCTGCTGGCCGGCTGCAGCGGCGGCGACTTCGGGCGAACCCGCCAGGACATGCGCAGCGACGACATGCATCGCTGGATGGGCCAGGAAGTCACCGGCAGCGTCGGCATGAAGGCCTCGCAGTTCCAGCTCACCGACAACGAGCGCCTGCTCCGCGATCTCGCCTATCCCCTGGTCGAGCCGCCGCTGTCGCGTCCGGCCTGGAAGAGCGTGTGGGGCGACTACAAGCCCTTGCCCTCGCCATGGCGGCAGAACGTCATCTTCGACCGCACCATGTATGGCCGCAATCTGATCGATGAGCCGCACCGCTCGCACATGTCGCGCTACAGCGTGCTGATCGACGACGTGCGCAGCGACGTCAGCCGCTTCGAGCCGTTCTATACGGCAGCTGCACGCGTCATTGAGCTCGACCGCAAGCGCAACGCCAGCATGAAGCTCGTCTCCGAACTGTCGCCGCGCGAGCAGGCCGACGCGGTCGCGCGCATGGCGGAGAACGCGTGCATCGTGCAATGGGTGCAGCAGGGCCTGGAACGCCGCATCTCGTCCTACCGCTGGGCGCTGGAGCGCCTGGTGATCCAGGCGCCGGACGGAATTGCCGCAGATGCCGACCGCCTGATCAAGGAACTTGCCAACCTCGCGGCCAACCCGCCGGTGCAGCCGGCGGCGGTCGGATGCGCGGTCACGGTGAAGGGCTAGCGCAACTCAATCATCAGCTGGCAGGGCGTTTCGCCAAAGCGAGGCCGAGGCCCAGCGCAATCATCGCAGCGCCCGACACCTCGCGCGGCCTGCGGATCAACGCAGGACGTGCTCTCGCGCCTTCGCGGATGCGACTGGCCGCAAAGGCGACCACGATGTCGGCGAGGGTGTTGAGCATAACCGACACAAAGCCGAGCACTACGAACTGCATGGCGACGTGACCTGCGGCCGGATCCACGAACTGCGGAATGAATGCAAGGAAGAACGCCGCCGTCTTCGGGTTCAGCGCTTCGACCAGCATGCCCTCGCGGAAGGCGCGCTGCGGCCCGAGCGAGGCTGCCGCCGATGCGTTCAAATCCGCCGGCGCGTCCCGCCGCGCGGAGCGGAAGGTGCGATAGCCCAGCCAGACGAGATAGACCGCGCCGATCAGTTTTAGCGCGGTGAACAGTTCTGCGCTGGCAAGCACGATGGCGGAAACGCCCAGGCTGCCCGCCAGGACATGGACCATGCCGCCGAGGCCGGTGCCGAAGCTGGAGGACACGCCTTCCGCGCGGCCGCCGGCAAGCGTGCGCGCCGCGACATAAAAGATGCCCGGACCGGGCGTGACGGCTAGCACGAGCGCCGCGGCGAAGTAGAGCGCGAGTTGGGTCAGGTCAGGCATGGCGAGGAGTTCTAACAGCAGGCCAGGTGCAGTGCCAAATCTTCCTTAGCCGGGCCGCGAGCAGCATCGCCTCAAGCGAACTGCGCCAGGCCGTTGCCGACCGACCAGTTCTCCTTCGCCGCGTCAAGAACGGTGATGAACACGTCCTCCGGCCGAATGCCGGGACTTTTTCCCAGCAACTCCATCGTTCGCTTGAACAGTGCCTTCTTCTGTTCTGCGGTGCGGGTGTTGAACACGGTGATCTGGATGTAGACGACATCGGCGGTGCGGGCGACGCCGTACGCGCTGCCATAGCGGAAGTTTGCCGCGTCATGCTCGGTGATGGTCATGAACTGGTCGTCTTCGGGCACGTGCAACGTCTCGCGCATCGCCCGGTAAAGGCCGTCGAAAATCGCCTGCCGATAGGATTCCGGCTTCCCGGCGCGAAGCGAGATGTGAATAATCGGCATGACGACCCTCCTTGAAGTTTTTGACATGATGTCTAGAATGACAAAGGCACGTTCTTGACGCTGTGTCAAATAGTTTGTGACGCTTTTGTCCTGCGTCACGCCGGCTCCATCCCCTCATCCTGAGGAGCCGCGAAGCGGCGTCTCGAAGGATGAAGGCCACCGGCCGGGCCTCCTCCTTCGAGACGCTTGCTGCGCAAGCTCCTCAGGATGAGGGGAGGCAACGCGCCTGTACCGACGAGGAAGGAGTGAAGCTTGAGACCGCGCGAGTTCGACCATGACGACGTCCTGCGCATTGCCTTCGAGCAATTCTGGCGCAAGGGCGTGCGCGGCACGTCGCTGTCCGACATCGCGCGCGACGCAGGCGTGCAGCGCGGCAGCCTCTACAATGCCTTCGGCAGCAAGGAAGCACTGTTCCTGACAGCCTATGAGCGCTACGCGGGTGGGTACCTCAATTCGCTGCAAAAGGCGCTCGGGGCGGGAACGCTGCGCAAGCGCCTCACCGCGTTCTTCGACCTCACCATCAAGAACTTCCGTTCCGGCTCTCCGCCGCGGGGCTGTCCCACTACGCGCGGGTTGATGGAGCTGGGCTCGGATGAAGGCGAGGGGCTCGACGAGAACGCGCGGAAGGCGTTCGCGGATCTGATGACCCGCATCACCGATCTGCTTCAGCAAGTGCTGTCCGAGGGCGCTGCGCGCGGCGAGTTCAGTGGGAACGCCGAGACGGCTGCGTTACACATTGCCACCGTGACGCGCGGATTGGCCGTGCTGGAGCGCGCTTACGGCAATGAGGCCCAGCTCAAGAAGATTGCGCTGCACACGGTAGATCTCGTGCTCGGCGAGGGGAACCGTTAGGACACGGCGGATATCCCGGCCCAAGGGTAGCCGATTGCGGTTGATTTGGATTTCCCGTTGGCAGTTAATGCTAGGCTAGTCATGAGCAACCCGAAGCGGTGCCGGCAGCCGTTCAGGGGGAAACACATGTCAGACTCGATCGCAATCGCGCCAAGCGCGACCGATGACGTAGCCGATCGCAGGCGTCGCATCTTCGCCATCGTCGGCTCGTCCTCCGGCAATCTCGTCGAGTGGTACGACTTTTACTGCTACGCCTTCTTTGCCCTCTACTTTGCGCCTGCCTTCTTCCCGAGCGGGAACGCGACCAGCCAATTGCTGCAGACGGCCGGCATCTTCGCGGTGGGTTTTTTCATGCGGCCGATCGGCGGCTGGCTGTTCGGCCGCATTGCCGACCGGGTCGGCCGGCGCACCTCGATGATCATCTCGGTTTTGATGATGTGCGCGGGCTCGCTGATGATCGGCATGCTGCCGACCCACGCGACCGCGGGCACAGCCGCGCCGGTGCTGCTGCTGCTCGCCCGGATGATCCAAGGCCTGTCGGTCGGCGGCGAGTACGGTACCAGCGCCACTTATATGAGCGAGGTGGCCATTAAGGGCCGGCGCGGGTTCTTCGCCTCGTTCCAGTACGTCACCCTGATCGGTGGCCAGCTGTTGGCGTCGCTGGTCCTGGTGTCCCTGCAGGCCGTCATGACCGGTGAGCAGCTGACGGCGTGGGGCTGGCGCATCCCGTTCTTCATCGGCGCGGGCCTTGCCATCGTCGCGCTGTACCTGCGGCGCTCGCTGGCGGAGACCAAAGAAGGCGGCCATGAGAAGGAGGCCGGCACGTTCGGTGAGCTGGCCAAGCACTGGCGCGCCTTCTGCGTGGTGCTCGCCTACACCGCTGGCGGCAGCCTGAGCTTCTACACCTTCACCACCTACATGCAGAAATATCTCGTCAACACCGCCGGCATGCCCAAGACCTCCGCCTCGGAGGTGATGACCTGGGTGCTGCTCGTCTACATGCTGATTCAGCCGGCGTTTGGCGCGCTCTCCGACAAGATTGGCCGCAAGACCAACATGATCCTCTACAGCGGCATCGGCATGGTGATGACGGTGCCGGTCATGTCTTATCTCGGCGGCAACAAGGATCCCTATCTCGCCTTCGCGGTGATCACGCTCGCGCTTGCCGTGATCTCGTTCTACACGGGCATCAGCGGCATTGTGAAGGCGGAGCTGTTCCCGGGGGATATCCGCGCACTCGGCGTCGGCCTGTCCTATGCGCTGGCAAACGCCACCTTCGGCGGCACCGCCGAGTTCGTGGCGCTGTGGTTCAAGGACGCCGGCATGGAGAGCACGTTCTTCTGGTACGTGACGGTCATGCTCGCGATTGCCTTCGCCGCTTCGCTGATCATGCCCAACCCGCAAGTGCACGGCTATCTCGACGGCGCCGGCACGGTCGAGGAGGCGCTGGGGAAGAAGGCGGGGTAGGCGCGGGCTCACGAGCCCGGCTGCGGCTGGAAGCACCGAAGATGCCGACAACAGCGGCCACAGCTGAGGCTTACCGCTTGCCCTGAGGCCGCGCGGGCGCTGGCGGGGGAAGCGGCGGCGGCGGTTCGGCCTGCTTGGCCATCACGGG
>DATEJC010000401.1:0-2393 GCA_035278345.1 Bradyrhizobium sp.
ACCCCCGGCACCTGCGAAATGCGCTGCGCAAGCACAGTGTCGGCGACGTCATACATCGCGCTGGTGGTAATCGTCTTCGAGGTCAGGGCCAGCACGAACACCGGCGCGGCGGAAGGGTTCGCCTTGCGGAAGCGCGGCAGCGACGGCAGGTCGCTGGGCAAGTCCGCGAGCGAGGCGTTGATTGCGGCCTGCACGTCACGCGCGGCGCGATCGATGTTACGGCCGATCGAGAATTGCAGCAGAATGCTGGTGGTGCCCAGCGAACTGGTCGACGTGATCTGGTCGACCCCGGAGATCTGGCCAAGCTTGCGCTCAAGAGGCGCTGCGACGGTGGAAGCCATCACCGACGGGTCGGCGCCCGGACGCGACGCAAAGACCCGGATCACCGGAAAATCCACATTGGGCACCGAGGCGACCGGAAGATGTCCGTAGGCGACGACCCCGACCAGAAACAACCCGATCCCCAGCAGCGTGGTGCCGACCGGCCTGCGGATGAATGGCTCGGAGATCGAGGCCATCTACTGCATCCCCTCGGTGGCGCCGGCGACGGTCGGGCCCGGCGGCCCGGGATCGGGCACCGCCTTCTCGATGCGGCGGTTGAGCCGGTCGAGCGCGAGATAAATCACAGGCGTGGTGTAGAGCGTGAGCAGCTGACTGAGCAGCAGGCCGCCGATGATGGAGATGCCGAGCGGAAAGCGCAGTTCCGCGCCGGTGCCGCTTTCCACCGCAAGCGGTAGCGCGCCGAACAGCGCGGCCAGCGTCGTCATCATGATCGGCCGGAAGCGGAGCAGGCAGGCCTGAACGATCGCGTCGGTTGGCGACATGCCCTTATGCCGCTCGGCTTCAAGCGCAAAGTCGATCATCATGATCGCGTTCTTCTTGACGATGCCCATCAGCAGGATGATGCCGATCAGGCCGATGACGGACAGGTCCTGCCCGAACAGCATCAGCGCGAGGATGGCACCGACGCCGGCGGACGGCAGCGTCGAGAGGATCGTGATCGGGTGGATGTAGCTCTCGTAGAGTACGCCAAGCACGATGTAGATGGTGACGATGGCGGCCAGGATCAGCCACGGCTGACCCGCCAGCGATTTGGCGAACTCCGCGGCATCGCCGGCGTAGACGCCGACGATGCTCGAGGGCATGCCGATCTGCGCCTCGATCGCCTTCACCGCGTCGACCGCCTCGCCCAGCGCCTCGCCGGGCGCGAGGTTGAAGCTGAGTGTCACCGCCGGGAATTGCGCCAGATGCGAGATTGCAAGCGGCGCGGTGGTGCGCGTCAACGTCGCCACCGCCGACAGCGGCACTTGCGCGCCGGCCACGCCCGGCAGATAGAGTTTTGACAGGATCGAGGGATCGCGCTGGTACATCGGCAGCGCCTCGAGCACCACACGGTACTGGTTGGCCTGACCGTAGATGGTTGATATCTGGCGCTGCGCGAAGGCGTCGTTGAGGGTGTCGTTGACGGCCTGCAGGCTGACGCCGAGCTGGCCGGCGCGTTGACGGTTGATGTCGAGGGAGGCACGCAGGCCCCCTTCCTGCGCCTCGGACGAGACATCACGGAACACAGGGTCGCGGCGCATCTCGGCGACCAGCCGATTGGCCCATTCGCTGACTTCGGCGGCGTCGGTGCCGGTCAGCGTGTACTGGTACTGCGAACGGCTCGACTGCGTCGAAATCTGCACATCCTGCACCGGCTGGAAGTAGATGGTCATGCCGGGAATCGAGGCAACGCGCTGCTTCAGCCGCGCCACCACCACGGCAACGTCGTCACGCCGTTCGCCGCGCGGCTTCAGCGTCATGACAAGGCGCCCGACATTGGTGGTCGGATTGACCGAGCCCGCGCCAATCACCGACACCACCCCGACCACATCGGGATCGGCCTGGATGATCTCGGCCGCCCTGCCCTGACGCGCCCGCATCTCGGCGAAGGATACGTCGGTGCCGGCTTCCGTCACCGCCGTGATCGAGGCCGTGTCCTGCAGCGGCAAGAATCCCTTCGGCGCGATGACGTACATCAGAAGCGTTGCGATGATGGTGGCGAACGTCACCACCAGCGTGCCGCGCTGGCGCTCGAGCACCCACAGTAGCGTGCGGTGATAGAACGCAACCATGCTGTCGATGCCGCGGCTCACCCAGGCAAGACCGGGAACCGCGATCTCCTCGTGCAGGTGTTTCAGCATCCGCGAGCACATCATCGGCGTCAGCGTCAGCGAGACAACGGCCGAGGTGACGACCGCGATCGTCAGCGTCAGCGCGAATTCTCGGAACATGCGGCCGACGAGGCCCGACATGAACAACAGCGGAATGAACACGGCGATCAGCGACACCGTCAGCGAAATCACGGTGAAGCCGATTTCGCTGGCGCCCTTCAACGAGGCCTCCATCACGGA
>DATEJC010000402.1:0-7488 GCA_035278345.1 Bradyrhizobium sp.
GCCCGCTCCACGGTGCTGAAGGATTCCGACGTCGTGATGCTGATCGGCGCGCGGCTCAACTGGCTGCTCTCGCACGGCAAGGGCAAGACCTGGGGCGAAGCGCCAAAGAAGTTCATCCAGGTCGACATCGAGCCGAAGGAAATGGATTCGAACGTCGAGATCGTCGCGCCGGTCGTGGGCGATATCGGCTCCTGCGTCTCCGCCTTCGTGCAGGCCATGGGCAGCGGCTGGGCCGCCCCCGCCGACTGGATCAAGACGGTAACGTCGAAGCGAGAAGAGAACGTCGCCAAGATGGCGCCGAAGCTGATGAACAACAAGTCGCCGATGGACTATCACGGCGCGCTTGGCGTTTTGAAGAACGTCATCAAGGAGCGTCCCGACGCCATCCTCGTCAACGAGGGCGCCAACACGCTCGACCTCGCCCGCGGCGTGATCGACATGTACAAGCCGCGCAAGCGTCTCGACGTCGGCACCTGGGGCGTGATGGGCATCGGCATGGGCCAGGCGATTGCCGCTGCACTCGAGACCGGCAATCCCGTGCTCGCGGTCGAGGGCGACAGCGCCTTCGGCTTCTCCGGCATGGAGGTCGAGACGATCTGCCGCTACAACCTTCCGATCTGCGTCGTCATCTTCAACAATGACGGCATCTATCGCGGCACCGACGTCAACAAGGCCAATTCCGATCCGGCAACGACCGTGTTCGTCAAGGGAGCGCGCTACGACAAGATGATGGAAGCCTTCGGCGGCGTCGGCGTCAACGCCACCTCACCGGACGAGCTGAAGCGCGCCGTCAACGAAGCGATGGATTCCGGCAAGCCCACCCTGATCAACGCGGTGATCGATCCGGCGGCAGGTTCAGAGAGCGGCCGCATCGGCAACCTCAATCCGCAAAGCGTCCTGAAGAAGAAGTAAGTCCCCCTCAACCAGCATTTCCCTGCGGTTGCAGGGGCAGACAGAGAGTTACGGAGCAAACATTATGACCAAGGCGCTTACGGGCGTTCGTATCCTCGATTTCACCCACGTCCAGTCGGGCCCGACCTGCACGCAGTTGCTCGCCTGGTTCGGCGCCGACGTGATCAAGGTCGAGCGCCCTGGCGTCGGCGACATCACGCGCGGTCAGCTGCAGGACATTCCCAACGTGGACAGCCTGTATTTCACCATGCTGAACCACAACAAGCGCTCGATCACGCTCGACACCAAGAACCCCAAGGGCAAGGAAGTCCTCACCGCGCTGATCAAGAGCTGCGACGTGCTGGTGGAGAACTTCGGCCCCGGCGTGCTCGACCGCATGGGCTTCCCATGGGAGAAGATCCACAGCATCAACCCGAAGATGATCGTGGCCTCGATCAAGGGCTTTGGCCCCGGCCCCTACGAGGACTGCAAGGTCTATGAGAACGTCGCCCAGTGCACCGGCGGCGCCGCCTCCACCACCGGCTTCCGCGACGGATTGCCGCTGGTGACCGGCGCGCAGATCGGCGACAGCGGCACCGGTCTGCATCTGGCGCTCGGCATCGTCACCGCGCTCTATCAGCGCACGCACAGCGGCAAGGGCCAGCGCGTCACCGCCGCCATGCAGGACGGCGTGCTGAACCTGGCGCGCGTGAAACTGCGCGACCAGCAGCGCCTCGCGCACGGTCCGCTCAGGGAATACAGCCAGTTCGGCGAAGGCATTCCGTTCGGCGATGCCGTGCCGCGCGCCGGCAACGATTCCGGGGGCGGCCAGCCCGGCCGCATCCTCAAGTGCAAGGGCTGGGAAACCGATCCCAACGCCTACATCTACTTCATCACCCAGGCCCCGGTCTGGGAGAAGATCTGCGACGTCATCGGCGAGCCGACCTGGAAGACCGACCCGAACTACGCCAAGCCGGCGGCCCGCCTGCCGCGCCTGAATGAGATCTTCGGCCGCATCGAGCAGTGGACCATAACCAAGACCAAGTTCGAGGCGATGGATATCCTCAACCGGGACGACATCCCCTGCGGCCCGATCCTGTCGATGAAGGAAATTGCCGAAGACCAGTCGCTGCGCGCGACCGGCACCGTCGTCGAGGTCGACCACCCCACCCGCGGCAAATACATCTCCGTCGGCAACCCGATCAAGCTGTCGGATTCACCGAGCGAGGTCACGCGCTCGCCGCTGCTCGGCGAGCACACCGACGAAATCCTGCGCCAGGTGCTCGGCTTCAGCGACCATCAAGTCGCCGAGATCCACGACTCCGGCGCACTCGACCCGCCGCGCAAGCAGGCCGCCGAGTAAGCGCTCCCGCTCACGAAATCCAAGCAAAGGCCGCCGTTTTCGGCGGCCTTTGTCGTTCCGGGATAGGCTGCGCTCGATTTAGAACCTAGATAGGGCAATATCACTGCCCTAGATATTGCGTTGCAAACGCATAATTGCTGCTATGCAAACAAGTCTATTGCCTCTGGTATCTGGTATACATAAATTGCTCCCAGACAACGAGGACGGCCACCGGGCCGGCTTCCAGGAAAGGGAAACTATCATGGCCAAGACTGCTGCGATCGGCTTCGCGCCCAACACCCCGCTGCTCACCCGTCTGATTGTCGCGATTGACCGTGCGCTGATGGCTTCTGCCCGCATTTCGCTGCGTAACGGCGACCTTCCGCGCTTCGGCCTCTAAGGCCTAGAATTTCAAGGCGCTGGCGCCTCGCGCCGCCGCCGTCTTCGTTTCCTCCCAAGACTTGCGGCCCCGGATTTCCGGGGCCGTTTTTTTTCGCCGCGCACAACCGGTTCCATCCTCCAAAAGTAGCTGCGACAAATCCGCCGCAGCGACAGAATGGCGCGATCATGCGGATTGCTTGCTGGCATTTCGCATACCAAACTCGCCCAAGTGCTTCGGCATAGTCCGGAGCTGATCGCGGGGATGGAAGGTGCAATTCACCAGCACCGTATGTGCTTCGATTGGATCGCCCAACCGATGGGCGAATTACCATGTTGCGCGGGTTCCCCGATTATCCCAAAGACGCGGATGCCGCGCCTGCTGCGCTTCCTTACAATCGCGCGCGAGTCCGGTTGCGACCCGCGAAAAGCAATCTCCGGGGGACCAACGCAAAGGGCTAACGCATAAGTAGACCTAAGTGGATGGCAACGCCGGCGAAGACCGGCGAAAACAAGATCAGACGGGAGAGAACCAAATGTATCGTTCAGTTTTGTCAATCGCGTTTGCGGCGACGGCCGCGCTGGGCGCAAGCAGCATGGCAGCTTCGGCAGCCTGGGAGCCGGTTCGCCCGGTGGAGTTCATCGTGCCTGCGGGCACCGGCGGCGGCGCCGACCAGATGGCGCGCACCATTCAGGGCATCGTCACCAAGCACAATCTAATGAAGCAGCCGCTGGTGGTGATCAACAAGTCCGGTGGCGCCGGCGGCGAAGGCTTTCTCGACGTGAAGGCCTCGCAAAACAATCCGCACAAGATCATCATCACGCTGTCGAACCTTTTCACCACGCCGCTCGCCACGGGTATCCCCTTCAACTGGAAGGATCTCACGCCCGTTGCGATGCTCGCGCTCGACGAGTTCGTGCTGTGGGTCAACGCCGAGAAGCCCTACAAGAACGTCAAGGATTACGTCGATGCGCTGAAGCAGGCTTCACCCGGCACCATGAAGATGGGCGGCACCGGATCGAAGCAGGAAGACCAGATCATCACGGTCGGCATTGAAAAGGCGACGGGTGCCAAGTTCACCTACATCCCCTACAAGGGCGGCGGAGAAGTCGCCGTGCAGCTGGTTGGCAACCACGTCGATTCCACCGTCAACAATCCGATCGAGGCGGTCGCGCAATGGCGCGGCGGAAAGGTGCGCCCGCTCTGCGTGTTCGACGCCAAGCCGATGGGCTATGACGAGCAAATCGCCGACGGCAAGGCATGGAAGGATATTCCGACCTGCAAGTCGCAGGGCCTCGACATGGAGTATCTGATGCTGCGCGGCATCTTCATGGCGCCCAAGGCCACCAAGGACCAGGTCGCCTACTATGTCGACCTCTTCAACAAGGTCCGTGCTACGCCCGACTGGCAGGAGTTCATGAAGAGCGGTGCCTTCAACACCACCTTCATGACCGGGGACGAATACGCGAAATGGGTGGGCGCTGAAGAGAAGCGGCATCAGGACCTGATGAAGGAAGCCGGCTTCCTGGCCCCCTCCAACTAGCCGCATCAGTAGCGTAGAATGAATTGCTAACGACGGGCGATCACGGAATTCCGTGATCGCAAAGGGGGACTGCATGACTACGAATGGGCCGGGCGCCGGCCCGACGCACAAGACGGTGGAAGCCGGCGTGACGCTCGCAATCGCGCTGTTCGGCGTGATCGTCATCGCCGGAAGCCTGAAGGCCGGCATCAATTGGGGTGCGGAAGGCCCGCGCGCCGGTTTCTTCCCCTTTTATGTCGGTCTCGCCATTGTCATCGCCAGCGCGGTCAATCTGTGGAACGGGCTGCGCGAGCACAACACGGGCCTGTTCGCCGAATGGGGCCAGCTGCGCCAGGTGCTGAGCGTCGTGGTGCCGACCGCGATCTATGTCGGTGCGATGCCGTTCACCGGGCTCTACCTCGCATCGATGATCTTCATCGCCTGGTTCATGCGCTGGCTCGGCAAATACGGCTGGCTGACGGTGGCGTTGGTCGCGATCGGCATGCCCGTCGTCACCTACCTCATCTTCGAGCGCTGGTTCCTCGTGCCGCTGCCTAAGGGGCCGGTCGAAGAATGGCTCGGACTCTGAACAACAACATCGCATCGCTGGCCCGGGGCTGCAGGATCTAAAATGGAAGAACTCGCCAATCTCTTTCACGGCTTTGCGGTAGCTCTGCAGCCTTTCAACATCATGGTGATGATTCTGGGCATCGTGCTCGGCGTCATCATCGGCGTTTTGCCGGGGCTTGGCGGCGCCAACGGCGTCGCGATTCTGTTGCCGCTCACCTTCAGCATGTCGCCGACCTCGGCGATCATCATGCTGTCCTGCATCTACTGGGGCGCGCTGTTCGGCGGCGCCATCACATCCATCCTTTTCAACATACCAGGCGAACCATGGTCGGTGGCCACCACCTTCGACGGCTATCCGATGGCGCAACAGGGCAAGGCCGGTGAGGCGCTCACCGCCGCCTTCACCTCCTCCTTCGTCGGCGCGTTCTTCGCGGTGGTCATGATCACGCTGGTCGCGCCCCTCGTCGCAAGCTTTGCTCTGCAGTTTGGACCAGCGGAGAAGTTTGCGGTCTATTTCCTCGCCTTCTGCAGCTTCGTAGGCTTGAGCAAGGAGCCGCCGTTCAAGACCATCGCGGCGATGATGATCGGCTTTGCGCTCGCCGCCGTCGGCCTCGATTCCATCACCGGGCAACTGCGCCTCACCTTCGGCATCACCGAGCTGCTCAACGGCTTCGACTTCCTGATCGCCGTGATCGGCCTGTTCGGCATCGGCGAGATACTGCTGACGATGGAAGAAGGCCTCGCCTTCCGCGGCGGCAACGCCAAGATCAACCTGCGCGTGGTGCTGCAGACCTGGAAGGAGCTTCCGATTTACTGGATGACGTCGCTGCGCTCCTGCCTGATCGGCTGCTGGATGGGCATTACGCCCGCCGGCGCGACGCCGGCCTCGTTCATGAGCTACGGCATTGCCAAGCGTGTCGCCCGACGCGGCAGCAATTTTGGCAAGGGCGAGATCGAAGGCGTGGTCGCGCCGGAAACGGCGGCGCACGCCGCCGGCACCGCCGCGTTGCTGCCGATGCTCTCGCTCGGCGTGCCCGGCTCGCCGACCGCGGCCGTGCTGCTCGGCGGCCTCCTGATCTGGGGCCTGCAGCCCGGACCGATGCTGTTTGTCGAGCAGAAGGAATTCGTCTGGGGTCTGATCGCCTCGATGTATCTCGGCAATCTCGCCGGCCTGCTCGTGGTGCTTACCTGCGTGCCGATCTTCGCGGCGATCCTGCGCGTGCCCTTCAGCATCATCGCGCCGCTGATCCTCGTGCTCTGCGCGATCGGCGCCTATTCGGTGCACAGTTCGACCTTCGACGTCGTGCTGATGCTGGTGTTCGGCGTGCTCGGCTATCTCTTGAAGAAGTGCAACTACCCGCTGGCGCCGCTGGTGCTCGCCATCGTGCTCGGCGACAAGGCGGAGGAAGCCTTCCGGCAATCGCTGCTGGGATCCCAGGGCTCGCTTGGCGTGTTTTTCTCCAACCCACTCGTCGCCACCATCATGGTGCTTGGGCTGATCGCGCTGTTCTGGACGCTGATCCAGGAAGGCTATACACGTCTGCGCACCGCGGTGACGTAATTCCGCAAATCGCATAAGGGCTTACGTCTGCAGGGCAGTGCCGCGACCGCGGTGCTGCCCTAAATCTTTGGTCCGGATGAGGTTTTCAAGGGCGCTGGATATTCTCGCCTGCCCGCAAGATTCTTCTTGTCTACTGGTATAATTTATACCAATCTGCCCGCCCAGCTGTCGGCTCTAGATAGAACAGCGGACATTTTGGAGGGAAGATGACGGACACGGTTCACGTAGCGGCGCCTGCATCCTCGGCCCGCGTCAGCGATACCTACCGCTGGACACAATTGGCCATCGGCGTCGCCGCGATGGTGATGATCGCAAACTATCAATACGGCTGGACGTTCTTCGTCCCCGACATCCAGAAGACCTTCGGATGGGATCGCGCCTCGATCCAGTGGGCATTCACCCTCTTCGTTCTGTTCGAGACCTGGCTGGTGCCGGTCGAGGGCTGGTTCGTCGATAAATATGGCCCGCGCGTCGTCGTGCTGATCGGCGGCGTGCTGTGCGCCGTCGGCTGGGCCATCAACGCCTACGCCACCTCCCTCTCCGGCTTCTATCTCGGCATGATCATCGCAGGCATCGGCGCCGGCGGCGTCTACGGCACCTGCGTCGGCAACGCGCTGAAGTGGTTTCCCGACAAGCGCGGTCTTGCTGCCGGCATCACCGCGGCCGGTTTCGGCGCGGGCTCTGCGCTCACGGTCGCGCCGATCCAGGCGATGATCAAGGACTCCGGCTTCCAGAGCACCTTCCTCTATTTCGGTCTCGGCCAGGGCATCATCATCGTCATTCTCGCGTTCTTCCTGTTCGCGCCGAAGGCGGGCCAGGTGCCGGCCGCTATCCAGAACGCCAACGTGATCCAGAGCCGCCGCAACTTCGCGCCGACCGAGGTGGTCCGTCAGCCGATCTTCTGGCTGATGTACTTCATGTTCGTAATCGTCGGCGCCGGCGGACTGATGGTCACCGCCAACCTGAAGCCGATCGGTGTGGACTGGAAGGTCGATGCCGTGCCGGTGACCCTGATCGGCATGACCATGACCGCGGTGACGTTCGCGGCCACCATCGACCGCGTCCTCAATGGTCTCACCCGTCCGTTCTTCGGCTGGATCTCCGACATGATCGGCCGCGAGAACACGATGTTCATCGCCTTCGGCATGGAAGGCATCGGCATCTGGGGTCTCTACGTGCTCGGCCATGATCCGGTGTGGTTCGTGCTGCTCTCCGGCTTTGTG
>DATEJC010000403.1:0-10074 GCA_035278345.1 Bradyrhizobium sp.
ACCGGACGCGGCATTGACGGGGCATGGAGCGTCGTCGTCGACCCCACCGCCAAAGCCGGCCTCGCCATCGAGCAGACCAGCACCGACACCATCGACTACCGCTTTCCGCTCGCCATTCCCGACAGCCTGTCGGCAAAGAACGTGAAAGCCGAAGTCAGGTTCAAGGCGGTGGCCGGCAAGATCGACCGGGCCGGGGGAATCGCCGTGCGCGTCGCCGATCTCGACAACTATTACGTCGCCCGCGCCAACGCGCTGGAAAACAATGTGCGCCTCTATCGCGTCGTCGCCGGCAAGCGGCAACAATTGGGCACGGCCGACATTTGGGTTACCTCGGGCGAATGGCACACCCTGACCCTCGAAGCCGCGGGGCAGCGCTTTGAGGTGTCCTATGACGGCGCCGCGCTATTCCAGGTAACCGACACCACGTTCACCGAGGCCGGTGGTGTTGCGCTGTGGACCAAGGCTGACAGCGTGACGCGCTTCGACTTGATGACGGTCACGCCGCTGCCGTGATGACCCTCGAGCCAGGCGACCGTCAGGATCGGCCCTGGG
Source organism: Bradyrhizobium sp. (assembly GCA_035278345.1). GTDB lineage: Bacteria > Pseudomonadota > Alphaproteobacteria > Rhizobiales > Xanthobacteraceae > Bradyrhizobium. The sequence continues at coordinate 553 of DATEJC010000403.1, forward strand.
AGAGAGGCATCAGTCCTGATCCCGAAACGACCAGCGACAGGCCAGCGAGGAGAACCAGGACCAGAACCGTCTTGCGGAAGGTTTCGTCATTGATCGTTCCATAGAGCTTGAAGCCGATCCAGATGCCCGCGATCATGAACGGCAGGCCGATGCCGTACAGCTTGACGGTTTCGGCGGTGTACGAGCCCGCGATGAGTTGCGTAATCGAGATGATCACGAAGGCCGCAAACAAGACGGGCTGAAAGACGGCGCGTTGCTTGTCCTTCGACCATCCGCGCAGCTGGCAAGAGATGGTCGAAACGATGCCGCCAAGGCCGGTGAGGCCGCCGACCAGCCCGTTGGAAATTCCGATGGCGATATCGGCCGGCGCGCGGATTTTCAACGGCTTGATCGCCGGCCGCGCCAGACTGTACGTCGCATAGAGGACCAGCAACACGCCGACGCCGAAACGCACCCAGGCCGGATTGATATGGGTCAGCAGCATCACGCCAATCGGGATACCGATTGCCGTGCCGAGCGTAAGCGGCCAGATGCTTTGCCAGCTCCATTCGTGGCGCAGCTTTGCAATGCCGTAGCCTTGCGTCAGCAGGCCATAGCCGGCGATCAAAACTGCGGTTTGGATCGGCGTGATGATGTGCAGCCATACGCCAGATACGACGATACCCATCGCGAATCCGGAGAAGCCGCTGACAAAGCCGCCGAGAAAAGTCGCCACAACAAAGGGGAGAAGAAGGTGTCCATCCATGTGCTCGCTCCAAGCGAAAGCGAGCAGCGCTTGCATGGGGCCACCACTTAACGGGGAGGCTGCGGGGTCCCCGGCGGGAGAACCCTAGATCAACGGTTGCAAGTCCACAACCGGAAGCGACGTCGGTGGTCGCTTTCTCTCAACGCCGACAGCGGTAATGGGCCCCGCCCCCCCCGTGCGCAAGTGCGCACTAGGCCGGGCGACGAGCTACCCCACCGCCTGGAACGTATCCGCGCGCGCCATGGCCCAGGCGTCGCGGAAGCGCACATCGTCGGTGCCGGCGATCAATTCGCCCGGGCGCAGCGCCGGATAGAGCTTTGCGAACGACCACACCTCCGTCGCCGACGTCCGCTTCGAAAAATGAATCGGACGCAGCTGGCTGGGATGTTCGAGTCCGGCCGCGGCGATGAGCTCGGCCAGCGCATACAAGGTCGCATGATGGTAATTGTAGACCCGATCGACCTTGTGCGGCACGACCAGCGCGCGGGCGCGGGTCGGATCTTGCGATGTCACGCCGGTGGGACAGCGGTCGGTGTGACAGCTCAGCGACTGGATGCAGCCGAGCGCAAACATGAAGCCGCGCGCGGAATTGCACCAGTCGGCCCCGATCGCCATGGCGCGCGCCATGTCGAAGGCGGTCGCGATCTTGCCCGCGGCGCCGATCCTGATCCTGTCGCGCGCGTTGATGCCGACCAGTGCATTGTGGACGAAATTGACGCCCTCGCGCATCGGCATGCCCAGATGATCCATGAACTCCAGGGGAGCCGCGCCGGTGCCGCCCTCGTTGCCGTCGACGACGATGAAGTCCGGATAGATGCCGCTTTCCAGCATCGCCTTGCAGATCGCGAGAAATTCCCAGGGGTGGCCGATGCACATCTTGAAGCCGGCCGGCTTGCCGCCTGACAGGCGGCGCATCTCGCCGATGAATTTCATCATCTCCAGGGGCGTGGTGAAGGCGCGATGCGTCGCAGGCGAGATGCAGTCCTCACCCATCGCCACGCCGCGGATCTTGGAAATCTCCTCCGAGACTTTCGCGGCCGGCAACACGCCGCCATGGCCGGGCTTGGCGCCCTGGCTGACCTTGAGCTCGACCATCTTGATCTGATCTTCCGAGGCAACCTTGGCGAACAGCTCGGGATTGAAGCTGCCGTCGCGGTTGCGGCAGCCGAAATAGCCCGAGCCGATCTCCCAGATGATGTCGCCGCCATTCTCGCGATGGTAGGGGCTGACGCCGCCTTCGCCGGTGTCGTGCGCGAAACCGCCCTTTTTGGCGCCAGCGTTCAACGCGCGCACCGCATTGGCGCTGAGCGCGCCGAAGCTCATCGCGGAAATGTTGAACACCGAAGCCGAGTAGGGCTTTGTGCAATCCGGCCCACCGATGGTGACGCGGAATTGATCTTTCGCCTTCGCGGTCGGCGCCACCGAATGGTGCATCCATTCGTAGCCTTCGCGATAGACATCCTCCTGCGTACCGAACGGCCGCTTGTCCAGATCCATCTTGGCGCGTTGATAGACCAGGGAGCGGATGTCGCGGCTGAAGGGCATGCCGTCCTTTTCACCCTCGAAGAAATACTGCCGCATCTCGGGGCGGATTTCCTCAAGCAGGAAGCGGATATGCGCCGAGATCGGGTAGTTGCGCAGCACCGCATGAGGCTTTTGCATGACGTCGCGAACGCCGAGCACCGAGAGCCCGCCGAACAGCAGAATCGGGATCAGGAGAAAGTCGAACCACTCGGGATCGAAGATCACTTCGGCGACGAGGAGTGCTGTCACCACAGCGCAGATCGTCAGGACGATGTAGCGTGGCGAGAACGGAAGCAGCAGCGTTTCCATGTGTCCCTCGGGCGATTCCGCCGAATGATTGTTGGCCGCTCGTTGATGGCGGCGATCCCCAACTGCAGGACACGATATCCGGCAGGAGGGATCGTGGATATGACAACGACGTATACGTACGCGTCGAGGCTACCGTTTCCTGCGCCGGATAATCAATCCGCCTGCCTACGGTCTCCCACAGCGTTCCTTTTGCAGTGCAGCGAGGCCCGATGGCCGACGGCTTCAATGATCGTGGGGCCGCAGCTCATGCGGGATTTCGCGCTTCTCAAGACCGCCCTGCGCCAGCCAGGCGTCGGTCGAGAGCACGGCCCGATCGATGTGGTCGGCCGTGCGCGAGAAATCATAGGGCGAGCCGACCAGCGGGCACAAGGGCGGGATCACGTAGTACTCGATATCGTGACCAAGGTTCTCGAGCTCGTTGACGAGTTGCCGCGCGATCAGCAGCGTCAGCGCATGCAGCGCATTGGCAACCGCGCCGACCGGCGGCGCATCGTTGGCGCAGGCATGTCCGGTCGGCAGGACGATCAACCGGCGCGCGCCCTTGCGCACCGCAACCCGGATCGGGGTGTTGCTGGAGATGGCGCCGTCCGCGAGATAGTAATCCAGGTAATGGACAGGCGAGAATGCGCCGGGAATCGCGGTCGAGGCGACAATGGCATCGGAAGTGGAACCCTCCGAGAGCACCACGCTGTCGCCCGTGATGATATCGGTCGTGACGATGTGGACCGGAAGCAGAGCCTGTTCCAGCTTGCGGAAGGGAATGTGGTCCTCGATCAGTTTGCGGACGCCGTCGTGGGGGATCAGGAAGTCGCGCCGCCACAGGAAGGTCAGCAGCGAGCGCGCGGTTACCGGAAATACGTCCTGCCGCTTCAGCCCGCGCCAGATCGTGGATAGCCGCTCCACGCCCTTGACCGTGGGATCGCCGGCATAGAACGCACCGTTCAGCGCTCCGACGCTGGAGCCCACCACCATGTCGGCGGTGACGCCGTGCGCGGCCAGCGACTGCAGCATGCCGACCTGGATTGCGCCAAAGCTGCCGCCGCCGGCGAACACGAAAGCGGTCTTGACGGGTCCGGCAGCGTCGGATGCGGACACAGTTTCCTCCCTCGCCGCGTCATAGGCGCGCGGCGTTGGGGGAGTTATAGCAGCGGGTCAGGAAGGCAGGCTAGCGGCCACATCGTCATTCCGGGGCGCGCAGCGCGAGCCGGAATGACGAGGAGAGGGAGTGGGCGCGTCAGCGTTCCACAAACGCCTTTTCGATCACGAAATGGCCGGGCTTGTGATTGGCGCCCTCGGCGAAACCGCGCGTCTCGAAAAGTTGCTTCAGATCTTCCAGCATCGCCGGGCTGCCGCACATCATGATGCGGTCGGTGTCGATATTCAACGGGCCCTGATGCAGGTCGTTGAAGAGCTGGTCCGAGGTGATGAGGTCGGTGATGCGGCCGCGGTTGCGGAAGGGCTCGCGCGTTACGGTCGGGTAATAGAGCAGCTTTTCCTGCAAGAGCGGCCCGAACAGTTCGTCGTCGCGGAGCTTTGCCACCAGCTCTTCGCCATAGGCGAGCTCGGAAACCTGGCGGCAGCCGTGCACGAGAACGATGCTCTCGAAGCGCTCGTAGACATCGGGGTCCTTGATCAGGCTGGCGAAGGGCGCGAGGCCCGTGCCGGTCGATAGCAGCAGAAGGCGGCTACCGGGCAAAAGATTGTCGGTCACCAGCGTGCCGGTCGCCTTGCGGCCGACCAGGATGGTGTCGCCCTCGCGGATCTTCTGCAGCTTGGAGGTCAGCGGGCCGTCGGCCACCTTGATGGAGAAGAACTCGAGCTCTTCCTCGTGATTGGCGCTCGCCATGGAGTAGGCGCGCAGCAGCGGGCGGCCGTCGACCTCGAGGCCGATCATGGCAAACTGCCCATTCTGGAAACGGAAACCGGAATCGCGGGTCGCTCGGAAGCTGAAGAGCGTATCGGTCCAGTGGTGAACGGAAAGAACCTTCTCTCGGTAGAACGCGCTCATGTGTTTTCGTTTATCCGTGAAGCTTGACGTAGAACAAACCGGTGCTGGCTGCGCGGGCAGAGGCAAGAACCTCCGTAAAATCCCGCTATTTTGCGCTGTCCATCGCGCTATCGGGCGCGATAGTCAACCTCATCTGGTGCGCAAATGAAGGTGCACAATGACAGTCGGTTTATGGGGCCTAAAGGTTCGATGAAGCGTGATCGGCGTCACGAAATTAACTTGCTGAATTCTGCGGGCACGCAGAAAGAAATTGCCGCACACACGTGAGGATCAGGAGAAATCCTTCACGCCCGCGGCAGGGAATAGTTGCCATGCGTCGGTGAAATTTTCTCAGATTAACTCTAATTACTGCCGCCTGGAGAGGCGTCCATCGACTTGAAGGCTTCCTCGAGTTGTGGCGAGATCGCCACGCCCGGCTTTTCGCCGATCGGCAGCCGAGGGGAGAACGTCATGAGCGCATCAGTCAATCGTCAGATCCTGCTGGTAGAGAAGCCGAGCGGAAAGCTCGGGCCTGAGCATTTCAAGCTCGTGAGCGGCGCGATGCCGGAGCCGAAGGATGGCGAAGCGCTGCTGCGCACGCGCCTGATCTCGCTCGACGCCGCCAACCGCGCCTGGATGCACGGCGCGACCTATCGCTCGGCGGTGGAGGCGAACTCCGTGATGGCCGGCGGCAGCATCTCGGAGGTGATATCGTCGAAGGCGCCGAATCTGAGCCCCGGCGATCTCGTTTTCGCCGACACCGGTTGGCAGGAATATGCCGCGCTGCCGGCAAAGCACCTGACCAAGATGCCGAAGATCGAGCCGATGAGCTATCTGCTCAGCGTGTTCGGTATCGCCGGCCTCACTGCCTATTTTGGTCTGCTGCATGTCGGCAAACCAAAGGAGGGCGAAACGGTCGTGGTCTCGGCGGCCGCCGGCTCGGTCGGCTCCATCGTTGGCCAGATCGCGAAGATCAAGGGATGCCATGTCGTCGGCATCGCCGGCGGCAAGGACAAGTGCCACTGGCTGACTTCCGAGCTCGGCTTCGACGCCGCAGTCGATTACAAGGACGGCGCCACCTTCAAGGCGCTGCGCGCCTCGGCGCCAAAGGGCATCGACGTTTATTTCGACAATGTCGGCGGCGACATCCTGGAAGCCTGCATCGCGCAGATGAACAACCGCGGCCGTATCGCCTGCTGCGGCGCCATCTCGCAATATGACGGCGTGCCGTCGGCGCACGGCCCGCGCGGCGTGCCCGGCCTGATCGTGGTGAAGCGGCTGATCATGCAGGGCTTCATCGTGATGGATTACATGGACCAGAGCCAGCAGGCGCTCGCCGAGCTGCAATCGTGGGTCAAGTCAGGCAAGCTGAAGGTGCAGGAGGACATCATCAGCGGGCTGGAGAACACGCCCGCCGCGCTGATCGGGCTGCTCGCCGGCGAAAATCGCGGGAAGCGGATGGTGAGGGTGTGATTTTCCCAACCTCTCCTGGCTACCCCGCCCCGCGATTCCTTGGGCGAGGAGGTCACCAGCACGTTGAACACCAGCGTGACCAGCGAACCCTGCCCGCTCGTCACGTCCTGTCGGGGAGCGGGCGGACTCCGGGCCGACCTGGCGGCACCCTGTCAGGGAGCGGTCGCGGACGTTGAATTCCCGGCCGTCCTGGATGCCGCCATCCGTGCCAGCCCGCCGGGCCACCCCAGCCGAAGCCGCGGCGCCAGTTAAAGCCGCACCGGTACCAGCCGGCGCCGCGCCAGCCCCGGCTGTACCAACAATAACGGTGGCCTCTCCAGCGGAATTGAACGGTCTCCGCAAGCCGATGCTCATCGGCGGCGTCATGCAGGCCTAGCGGTCCTCCGATAAGACCGGCCTGCGAGCGGCCGCCGGTCGTAGTGACCACCGCCGCAACTGCTGCAAAAGCGAGCACGTATAATATCGATCTTCGCATGATTTCCTCCTCGGTTTTCACCGCCCAGGAAGAGAACTGATGTCGCCGAGAACCCGAGTGCTTCAGCCGGTTTCTCGCGCGCGATCCGGTTTGACGACCATAGCGCCGCGCTGACCCCGCGTTCCGGAGAACTGAGCGTGATCAGCCGCGAGAATGGGGCGGCAGCTGCGCTAGCGCAGATTGTTGCCGTTGTCGGCGATGTTCAGCTTGATCCTGGACTCTGCTTCACCCGGCTAGGCCGCCTTGGCCTGGGTTGCGGCCGCGAGGGTGTCGCGCAGATGTTGCTCTTTCTTTTCATCGAGCGAGGTTTTCAGGACAATGCCTCCCGCATCCTTGATCTCATTGAGGACCTTGTCCGCGGTCATGCTGCGGATCAGCAGGAAAAGGACCGCGTCTCCCGATTTCACCTTCGAGGTGAGATCCTTCATGAATTGATCTCTGATGCCGAAATCGGTCAGTGCGCCGCCCAAGGCGCCTGCGCCGGCACCGACGGCCACGCCAATCAGAGGATTGAGGAACACGATCCCGAACAGCAGCCCCCAGAAGCTTCCGCCCGCTGCGCCTGCCATGGTGGTGTTCACAAGCTGATTGAGTTTTACCGTTTCGCCGGTCTTGACCGCGATCACGGCATCATTGATCGCGATAAGATATTCTTTCTGGAGCTTGAGAATTTTCTGCCGAACTTCTTCTGCTTTGGCTTCGGATGGATACACAATCGCGACTAGATCCGACATGGAGCACTCCCGCAACAACGTGATTACCCGCCCCATCACGCGCGCTTGATGCGTGCGCGCGAAACCTAACACAGAACGCAATAACTCCTGTCGGCCGAACGACTCTCGACATTCACAATTTAGGGATGTCCTTCCGGTTCCACGACTGCCGCATTTGTCTCCGCACGAGGCAGCTGCGACTTGCGGTGGTTGCGCGCAGACGCCAAGGCGCAGCGCCCCAAGTGGACATGCGCATCCAATGTCCGCTTGCTGGCTGCGGCGAGAACCGGACCTTCGGATGCGTGCTCTAGTGCCCCGCCGCCGGAGCGTCGGGGATCTTCTGCACGCCCACCTTCATGCCCTTGCGCTCGGCGCGCCAGTTCTCGAAGCGTTGCACCACCACGAAGAATGTTGGCACGAACAGCACCGCAAGACAGGTCGAGGCGATCATGCCGGAGAACACGGTGATGCCGATCGACTTGCGCGCGTTGGCGCCGGCGCCGGTGGCGAGCACCAGCGGCAGAACGCCGAGAATGAACGCGAACGACGTCATCAGGATCGGCCGGAACCGGGCGCGGGCGGCATTGACCGCTGATTCCAAAAGCGGCTTGCCGTCGCGCACATGCAGCTCCAGCGCCACCTCCACGATCAGGATCGCGTTCTTGGCCGACAGCGCGATCAACAGGATGATGCCGATCTGGGTGTAAAGGTTGTTCTCGATCCTAAGTCCCGTCAGCACCAGCATCGGGCCGAGCAGCGACAGCGGCACGGCCAGGATTACCGAGATCGGCGCGTACCAGCTTTCATACTGGCCGGCGAGCACGAGGTAGACCAAGAGCAGCGCCAGCGCGAAGGCGAAATAGATCTGCCCGCCAACCACCTTCTCCTGGTAGGACATCGCGGTCCATTCATAGCCGGTGCCGCGCGGCAACGTCTTGTCGGCAATCTCTTCCATCAGCTTCATGCCCTGGCCGGAGCTGTAGCCGGTCGCGGGAAGGCCAATGATGGTGGAGGAAGGATAGAGATTGTAGAGGCTGATCAGCGACGGGCCGACCGCAGGCGTGATCTTCGCCACGGTGCCGATCGGGATCATGTCGCCGTTCGAGTTGCGCACCATCAGGTTCTCGATGTCGCGCGTGGTGACGCGGAATTGCGAGTCGGCTTGCGTATAGACCTGGAAGGTGCGGCCGAACTTGTTGAACTGGTTGACGTAGGACGCGCCCATGTAGGACGACAGCGTCGAGAAGATCTGGTCGGTGGTGACGTGCAGCGTCTGCGTCTTGATGCGATCGATCTCGACATTGTACTGCGGCACCGTCGAGCGGAACGAGCTTGAGACCCGCTGCAGCGCGCTCTGCGTCTGCGCATTCGATATGATCGCGTTGGTGACGGCCTGCAGCTTGGCGAAATCGGACGTGCCGTCGCGCAATTCGACCTGCATGGCAAAGCCGGCCGCATTGCCGATGCCCTGGATCGGCGGCGGCGGGATCACAAGGATCCGCGCTTCCGAAATCACCGCGAGCTTCTGGTTCAGGCCGACGAACAACGATCGCAGATCCTGCCCCCCGCCGCGCGCGCTCGATTCCTTCAGCACGATATAGGCGACGCCGGCGTTGGCGAGGCTCGATGAGTTGTCGAGTGCGGAAATGCCGGAAATGGTCATGATCTGGTCGACGCCAGGCTGCTGGCTCGCGATCTCCTGGACCCGGTCCATCACCTCTTGCGTACGCTCCAGCGAGGCGCCGTCGGGCAATTGCACGGCGGCGAGCAGATAGCCTTGATCCTCGATCGGGATGAAGCCGGTCGGCACCCGCGACAGACCATAGCCTCCGATGCCGATCAGGATCAGCGCGACGATAACGGAGATGTTGCTGTGCGCGACGAGGCTGCCGATCAGCCGGGCATAGCCTCGCTCCATCCGGTCGTAAACCGCGTTGAAACCCCGGTAGAACCAGTTGCGCTGCTCCGGCGGTACCGGCCGACGCAGCCACACCGCGCATTGCGTCGGCTTCAGCGTGGCGGCGTTGATGGCCGACAGCAGCGCAGTCGCGGCGATCACCAGCGCGAATTGCGCGTACATGCGCCCCGTCAGTCCCGGCAGGAACGCCGACGGCAGGAACACCGAGATCAGCACCAGCGTGATGCCGATGATCGGCCCGAACAGCGCATCCATCGCCTTGATCGCGGCATCGTGGCCGTTCATGCCCTGCTCGATATTATGCGCGGCGCCCTCCACCACGACGATGGCATCATCGACGACGATGCCGATCGCGAGCACGATGGCAAACAACGTGGA
>DATEJC010000404.1:0-3101 GCA_035278345.1 Bradyrhizobium sp.
GCGGAAGCGCAGATCGCGCGCGAACTGATGAAGTTCGCCGCCAACGGCACGCTCTATCGCGGTTCCAAGCCCGTGATGTGGAGCGTGGTCGAGAAGACCGCGCTGGCCGAAGCCGAAGTCGAGTACGAGGACTATCAGTCCGACATGGTGTGGGTGAAATTCCCGGTCACCTCGCCGGCGCATGGCGCGCTCGCCAATGCGTCGGTGGTGATCTGGACCACCACACCCTGGACGCTGCCCGGCAACCGCGCCATCAGCTTCTCCTCGAAGGTCGCCTACGGTCTCTACAAGGTCACCGACGCGCCGGCCGACAACTGGGCGAAGACCGGCGATCTCCTGATCCTCGCCGATGCACTGGCGACAGACGTGTTCAAGCAGGCGCGCGTCACCGCGTACGAGAAGGTGCGCGATATCCCGGCCGACACCATGGACGCGATCGAGGTTGCGCATCCGCTGAAGGGTCTTGCCGGCGGTTACGATTTCACCGTGCCGCTGCTCGACGGCGAGCACGTTACCGACGACACCGGCACCGGCTTCGTCCACACCGCGCCGAGCCACGGCCGGGAGGACTTCGACGTCTGGATCGCGAATGGGCGCGATCTGGCCGCGCGCGGCCTCAACACGGCGATCCCCTATCCCGTCGACGAGAACGGCGCCTATACCGACCATGCGCCGGGCTTCACGGGCAGGCGCGTCATCAACGACAAGGGCGAAAAGGGCGACGCCAACGACGCCGTCATCAAGGCGCTGGTCGAGGCCGGCATGCTGCTGGCGCGCGGCCGGCTCAAGCATCAATATCCGCATTCCTGGCGCTCCAAGAAGCCGGTGATCTTCCGCAACACGCCGCAATGGTTCATCGCGATGGACAAGGACATCGCCGCGAACGGCAAGGCGAAGCCGGGCGATACCCTGCGCGCCCGCGCGCTGCACGCGATCTCGGTGACGCAATGGGTGCCGCCCTCCGGTCAGAACCGCATCAACGGCATGATCGAGAGCCGCCCCGACTGGGTGATCTCGCGCCAGCGCGCCTGGGGCGTGCCGATCGCGGTGTTCGTGCGCGAACAGGCCGACGGCTCGGCGGAAATCCTGCAGGACGACGTCGTCAACCAGCGCATCGTCGAAGCCTTCATGGAGGAAGGCGCGGACGCGTGGTACCGCGACGGCGCGCGCGAGCGTTTCCTTGGGGAACGCGCGGGCGAAGACTGGAACAAGGTCGACGACATTCTCGACGTCTGGTTCGACTCCGGCTCGACGCACGCCTTCGTGCTGGAGGACCGGCAGAATTTTCCGCAGCTCGGCCACATCGTTCGCAAGATCGACGGCGGCCAGGATACCGTGATGTATCTGGAAGGCAGCGATCAGCACCGCGGCTGGTTCCATTCTTCGCTGCTGGAGAGCTGCGGCACGCGCGGCCGCGCGCCCTATGACGTCGTGCTGACCCACGGCTTCACCCAGGACGAGCACGGCCGCAAGATGTCGAAGTCGCTCGGCAACACCATCGAGCCGCAGAAGGTCATCAAAGAATCCGGCGCCGACATCCTGCGCCTGTGGGTGGCGGCCTGCGACTACACCGACGACCAGCGCATCGGTCCGGAAATCCTCAAGAACACGGTGGAAACGTACCGCAAGCTGCGCAACACCATCCGCTGGATGCTCGGCACGCTGCATCATTTCAAGCGCAGCGAGGCGGTGGCGCACGAGGACATGCCGGAGCTGGAGCGGCTGATGCTGCATCAACTCGCCCAGCAGGCCGACGAGATTGGCAAGGCCTACGCCGAGTTCGACTACAAGACGGTGGTCGCAACCCTCGCCACCTTCATGAACTCCGAGCTCTCCGCGTTCTATTTCGACATCCGCAAGGACACGCTCTATTGCGATCCGCCGTCGTCGGTGGCGCGCAAGGCGGCGCTGACCACGATCGACATCATCTGCGACGCCGTCCTGAAATGGCTGGCGCCGGTGCTCAGCTTCACGACCGAGGAAGCCTGGCGGATGTACCGCCGGGATGCCGAGCCTTCGGTGCATCTGACGCTGTTTCCGACCGACTTCGCTGGCTATCGCGACGATGAGCTAGCCAGGAAGTGGGACATCATCCGCGACGTCCGCCGCGTCGTCACCGGCGCGCTCGAGCTGGAGCGCGCCGCAAAAAAGATCGGCTCGTCGCTCGAGGCGTCGCCCCTGGTCTATGTCTCCGACAAAGCGATCTTCGCCACGCTGTTCGATGTTGATCTCGCCGAAGTCTGCATCACGTCGAACGCAATGGTGACGAACGATGACCCGCCGGCCGGCGCGTTCACGCTACCCGATGTCAAGGGCGTCGCCGTCGTGGTCGAGCAGGCGGTTGGCACGAAGTGCGCACGGTCATGGAAGATTCTGCCGACGGTCGGCGATGATCCGGAATATCCCGACGTCTCGCCGCGTGACGCAATGGCGCTGCGCGAATGGAAGGCGCTCGGCGTGAGCGTGGAGCCGCCGAGCTCGGTTGAAGCGGCGGTCAAGCCTGTCGAGGAGATCAACAAGCCAGCTGCATTGCCGCAGACCATCTCACCAAAGGCTGCCGACGACGCCGGTGCAAAGACCGCTTCGCTTGTGGCCGAGCCGCGTGAGCGCAAGCAGGTTATCGAAGCAAGCACCACTGACGAGGCGAAAGAGCCCGCGGTATCGACGAAGGCCTCCGTCAACAAGAAGGCCAAGGCAAGGACAACGAGCGCAGCCAAGGCCGGCAAGAAAGCTGGAGCAAAGAAAGCCGCCAAGGCCAAGAAAGGCACCAAGGCAAAGAAAACTGCAGCGAAGGCCAAAGCCGGTAAAAAGGCCAAGGCAAAGAAAACTGTCGCAGCCAAAGCCAAAACCAACAAGGCCAAAGCCGGCAAGGCCAAAGCCAGCAAGGGTGCCAAGGCGAAGAAGGCGGCCCGGGCCAAGACCTCCGTCGCCGGCAGAAAGAGTCCCGCCAAGAAGGGGCGCAAGAGAGCTCGATAGGTGACCGGAACGGAAAAGCCAGCCAGCCGCCCGCTGCGCGCCGGCATCATCGCGGCGCTGGCCGCGCTCGTGCTCGATCAGGCGAGCAAGCTGTGGCTGCTCCATGTGTTCGACCTGGGCCGACG
>DATEJC010000405.1:0-10864 GCA_035278345.1 Bradyrhizobium sp.
GCCCGGCGAGACCGCGCGCACGATGTAAGCCACCGTGAACACCGATTGGTCGTCGCTGGCGCGGTCGATGGCCGCGGTGAAGCGGTCATCGCGGAACTCGGTATTTTCCGGCTCCTCGCCGTCCTCGATCCAGTCCAGCGTACCGCTGTCGCCTGACGAGACGAGCCGCGGGTTGTCGATCTCGAAGCCGGCCGGCAGATAGTCGGCCACCATGATGTGCCCGTATTCCGGCTTGGCTTCGGTGATCTTCAGCACCACGGCAAAGCGATCGTTCTGCTTGGCCTTGGTGACATCGGCCGGTTTGCCGTCGAGCGTGAAGTAGTTGCGCTCGATCTTGAAGCCGTTGGAAGCCGCCGGCTCCGGGGTGATCGGCGAGCCCGAGACCGATACAACCACCTGCACCGGCGCTTCGCCGGTGTTGGTGATCTTGATCGGCTTGCCGGCCATCTCCGAAGCCTTGTAGCTGCGGAACACCGCCTGCTTCGCGGGCTGGCCGTCGATGTCGAGCGTCAGCGTCTCCTTGGCGAGCGCGCGTGCCGCCAGCACCATCCAGGCATTTTCCTGCGTGGAGGTGTAGGGTGTCAGCCCGCGCGCGGCCTCGACCCGTGCAACAGCCTGCGTCAGCGTCGCCCGCGGCGCGCTACCTTCGCTGGCAAGCGAGACGAGCGCGGCCGCATCGCGCAGCGCGCTGCCATAGTCGGTGCGGCCGAACTCAATCGTCGGCTTCGGGTTGAGCGCGTCGAGCGCAGCGCCATAGACCCGCTCCGCCCTCCCCTTGTCGCCGACCAGCGCCAGTGCTGCCGCCAGCTGCGATTTCGCAATCGGCGTCGCAAGCGAGGCGAGCTTGGTGTCGGCGAGATAGCGGAGGTCGCCGATCGGCGCCACGCCATTGCGCGCCAGCACATAGAGGCCATAGGCGAGGTCGCGACCGCCGTTCTTCTCCGGCTCCTCGGCATTGACCACCGAGTTACGGAGACGGTCGAGCGCGCTCTTGAACAGCACGTCCGGCACCACAAAGCCCTTTTCGCGAGCGCGGGTCAGGAAATCCGTGACATAGGCGTCGAGCCAAGCGTCGTCGCCGCCGGCCGACCACAGGCCGAACGAGCCGTTCGAACCTTGCCGCGCGAGCAGCCGCTCGATGGCGTCCTTGATGCGCTGATCCACGGCGGTATCCATGGCAAGATGTGCACCGGCTGCGAGATCATTGACATAGAGCAGCGGCATGGCGCGGCTGGTGATCTGCTCGGAGCAGCCGTGCGGATAGCGGTCCAACGCCTTGAGGATGGTCGCGGCATCGAGCGCAGTCGAGAGGCTGACCGAGATCGAGGCACTGCCGGTGCCCGAGACGAGATCGCTGAACATGTCCGACGTCAGCGTCAGGCTCTCGCCCTTCGCCAGCGTCCGTACCGAGCGGCGCGCCAGAATCTGGTTCGCCGCCTTGACGTCGACCGCGTAATGCCGCGCCAGCGTCAGCCCCTGCGGCCCCTTGATGTCAACGTCGATATTGGCGGTACCAGCGCCGCCGGCATCGAGCGCCAGCGAAAGCGAGGTGCGCTGCTTGGCGGCCAGCTTCACCGTGGTGGCGGGGTTGCCGGTCACCTTCACCGGACCCGTCGTCTTGACGTTGATGGTGTAATCGCCGGCGGCGCCCTCGACGTTGTCGACATCGAAACTCATGGTGCCCTTGTCGCCATTGAGCAGGAAGCGCGGCAGGGTCGCCGTCAGCACCAGGGGATCCCTGACGATGACGTCTGTCGTGGCGCGGCCGAGTTTCGTGGCCGTCCACGCCACCGCCATCACCCGCGCGGTACCTGCGAATTCCGGGATATCAAAGCTGACTTCCGCGGAACCATTGGCGCCGACCGTGACGATGCCGGAATAGAGCGCCAGCGGCTTTTGCGTCGGCGGGCTGCCGGTCAGCTCCGCGCCGGCATCGCCGCCGGACTTGATCTGGCCGCGCGTGCCCTGCATGCCGTCGATCAGCTGGCCGTAGAGGTCGCGCACTTCAGCCGTGAGGCGGCGCTGGCCGAGATAGAAATCGTCCGGCGCCGGCGGCTTGTAATTGGTAAGATTGAGGATGCCGACATCAACGGCCGCAACCACGATCTTCGCATCCTCGCCGGGATTGAGCCCTCCGATCTTGACTGGAATCTTCAGCGCGCTGCCCGGGCGCACCAGCGGCGCCGGCGCAAGTTCGACAGCAAGCGTCCGCGCCTTCTTGTCGATGCCGAACCACTTCAACCCGATCGCGCGGCCGGGCATGCGCTGGGCCGCCGCATCGAGCGGCCGCCGCAGCGTCGCCAGCACATAGGCGCCGGTGCCCCAGTCCTTGCCGACTGATATTTTGACCTGGTTGGTGCCTTCCTTGACGTCCAAGCTCTGCGTCGTCAGCAGCCGGTCGCCCAGCACGTTGACCGTGAGCTTGCCCGCGGTGCGCGCATTGACCGACACCACCATGGTGTCGCCGGAAAGATATTCCGGCTTGTCGATCGAGGTCTCCAGCAGGTCCGGCGTGTCGGCGCCCCCCTCGGAGTACCAGCCGACATCGAACTGCACCGAGGTGATGGGACCATCGGCGTCCGTCGACTTCACGTCGAGGCGGTAGCGGCCGGGCTGCGGCACAAAACTCAGCCGCGCTGCCTTGTCGGCGGTGAGGTTGAGATCGCCGTCACCGACGCGCTTGGTCGACTTGACCGGCTCGTATTCCCAATAGGAGTTGTGGCGATACCACTGGTAGCGCGACTCGATCTTCATCAGTTCGTAGCGCAGTCCGGTGCGTGCGATCTGCTTGCCGTCGGGCGCGACGAACACGACCTCGAATTCGGCCTTGTCGCCTTCGGCAACGCTCTTGTCGCCGAACAGCGGCTTGACGCCGATCAGGTTGACCGCTGGCGTCACCGGCAGCACCAGCCTGCGCTCGACCGCGCGGCCTCCGGTCTCCGCCATGCGGATGAAGAACTGCGCCTCCTGCGGCCGCGTCGAGGTCGGCGCCTTCGCCAGATTCACCGGGAAGGTCGCTGCGCCATTGGCGTCGGCGACCGGAAGGTTCTCGAGCGGCGTGCGCTCGTTGCTGGAGGTCTCCTCGTCCGCGACGCCGAACTGGTAGCCGGGATAGCCCGGCCGGCCGGAGGCCGCCGTGGTCACCAGCATGTCGCCTTCGATCTGCAGGCCCGAGGCTGGCGCGCCATAAAGGAAGCGGCCGTCGACCTTCAGCTCCACAGGAACTTCAGCCTTGATGGTCTTCTCCTTGGAAGTAATGGAGAATTCGATCCGCTCCGGCAGGTAATCCTCGACCATGAAGGTGGTCTCGCCGACGGAGGCTGCCTTGGGATCGGTAAAGGCGCGCACCCGCCAGGTCCCGGTCGGAACCGCGGAATTCAGCGCAATCGACATGCTTCGCCCGCCGGCGCCCTGGTCAGGCAGCACGGCGCGGCGGTATTCGACGCCGTCGGGGCGCTCGATCACCAGCGTCAGCGGCGTGCCGGTGATGGCATTGCCCTGTCCGTTGCGCAGCAGCGCCGTGAGATAAACCGTCTCGTTGGAGCGATAGACGCCGCGCTCGGCATAGACAAAGGCGTCGGCGCCCGCGGGCACGACGCGTCCCGCAACACCGCGGTCGGTCAGATCGAAGGCATTGGTCTTCAGGCTGAGGAAGGCATAGTCCGCCTTCTCGCTCATGACCGTTACCATCGCCGGCGACAGCCCGCCTTCGCCGCGCGCGAGGCCCGTCTCGAACAGCACATGGCCGGCATCGTCGGTCTTGCGGGTGGCGAGGATTTCATTGTTGCGCGCGATCAGGCGCACTTCGGCCTTGCCGACGGCTTCCGTCGAAGCCAGCGAATTGACGAAGACATGAACGCCGTCATTGCCGGAGAAAGCCGTAAGGCCCATGTCTGACACGATGAACCATTGCGTCGCCAGCGAAGAATCGTCCTGGCTGCCCGGGTTCTTGGGGGCCGCGGTCATCACGTAAACGCCCGGCTGCAAATCGCCGAGCGCCTGGTCCACCGGGAAGGCCGTGGTGACATCCTGGTTCAGCGTCGTCGCGGTCGCCAGCTCACCCGACCACACCTTGACGCCGCGCTCGTCGCCGAGGTCATTGAGCTCGTAGCGGTTCAGCGTATTCTGGAAGTCGCCGCCGATCACCGTGTTGATCAGATTGCGGTCGCCGATCCGGAACACGTTGACGTTCACCGCCGGTGTATTGACGCTGACCAGCGGAATGCCGCGCTGGCCGGTGCGCGGCAGCACATAGGCGCGCCCGGTGAAACGCACGAACGGCTTGCGGTCGCGCACATAAATGTTGAACTCGGCCGATTTCGGCAGGCTCTCCTTCACCGCCGACGGCATGCCGGCGCGCAAATTGATGTTGTAGCGCTCGCCGTGCTTCAGGCCCTCGACACAGAGCTGTTTGCCTTCCGACGAAAGCGCCGGCTTGTCGGAGCCGGCCTGCGCCACGAAGGGCGAGAAGTCGACGCGCTTGGCCAGCTCCTCCGAGAACTGGAAGCAGGCCCGGGGCGTCGCGCCATCGGAATCCACGGTGTAATCGAGCAGGCGGAATCCATGCTCGTCGCGCAGCTTCTCATACTGGCCTCTGATATCGGCGACCTCGCGCATGTCGAGCGACAGCCGCATCGCATCCAGCGCCGGTCGCCACAATTTGCGGTCGGCCAGCGCGCGGCCGAGCACGGCCAGCGCATCCGCCTCCTCGCCGGCATTGCCGGCGCGCTGATAGGCGATGTAGGCCGCGGTCGAGGCGCGCTCGAGCAGGAAGGTCTGTTCGCTCGAGTTGACGGGGCGGATCTGGAAGATGGTGCGGGCGAGCCGCAGCCAGTTGCCGCTATCCTCCGGCGTGGTGGCGGCGAGCTTGCCGAGCAGGTCGAGGCCGCTGCGGACATCATTGCGCTTGAAGGCGGCGTCGGCATCGCTCTTCAGCGTCGCGGCGGTCTTGGCGACGGGGCCGGCCTCCTTCTTGATCTCGGCCTCCAGCTTGATGGCGGAATCAGCGAGATCGTCGCGTTTGAAGGTCTTGTCCGCGGCCAGCGCCGAACTGACGCCAAGCACCAGCGTTGCGCAAAATGCTGCGGCGCGTACCAAACCGATCATGGGGAAGCTCCTTGGGCCGCGGACAAAGGCCGCGTGAGGCATAAAAGGCAGCGAAAAGGTGACGGACTGATGGCGGGCTGACGGGGATGCGAAAAGGTCGCAAAGCATTGCCAAACGGGTCCCTGCGCCGGGCGATGACGCCTCCGGCGCGGCAGAAGAAGCGGCCGGACCGCCTGCAAGACGGCCCACCGCCCCGCTTAGTCGCCCATCGCTGGCTACCGGTTCGATACCGGCTTGGCGGCGCAGCGGATTTTTCATATTGGCAGTGTTACAAAGGCTGTTGCACCGCCGCAAACGGTCCGGTCCCGTAGCTCAACTGGATAGAGCATCAGATTTCTACTCTGAGGGTTGCAGGTTCGAATCCTGCCGGGATCGCCAGCGGGATGGCGCCTTCCGCTTACTGCATTCGCAGGCCGTTCGTCATCTATTCCGCCTCCCATTCGATTGGAGGCCGTCTTTGCCGCTGCTCGCACTCGATCGCGATGCCGGCCGATCAATGGCCGGATGACGTGAGGCTGTCCGATATTGAGCCTCATTTATCTGCAAGGTCTGTGGCAGCGCGGCTGCCGATATCAGACCGCCTTTCTTCCCGGCGCGAATGGGAACGAAGCCATGAAGAGATTCTCGATCGCAACCGTCATTGTCGTTGGGGCTATCTGCTTGGCGCCTGTTCGTTTTGCGATCGCCGCATCTGAGTGTTCGATGTCGGCAACGCTGGCTAACTGGGGCGAGAAATCGACCGCTACCATTGCAGTCGCTCCGAAGGAAAGCTGCCAATTTTCGATCCGCCTGCCCGGCACAATAAGCAACTCGGAAATTTCACAAAAGCCGAGCCGCGGCAAACTGAAAAAGGTCAACACGTCTACCTACCAGTACACGGCAAAGGCCCGAAGCGGCGCCGATGCATTTGTCATTACCGCGACTGGCAAAGACGAAAAGGCTTCTGGAACCACCGCAATCTCTTTCGAGGTGACAATCAAATAGCATGCGGCAAGCGCCGCACCGACGTGCGGCCGCATCTTGAACCGGCGCGGATGTTTCACCTGTTACATTGCGAACAACAGAATGCTGATCGCGCCGACCGCTACGGCCAGCGTGGCGGCAATGCACAGCACGTGCGTCCAATCGATCCCGGTCATGGCCTAGTCTGTGAGCAAGCCATCGATCCGCCAATTGAGCCGGATCAAGGAGTGCCCGACCTGCTGTTGGGGTCCGTGGCGGTGACATACTCAACCCGCGTATCTCCGTACCGCACCAAGGGAGCCCGAGCTGTTCGCTTAAAGACAAACCTCCACGTCCCTGGGATGGCCGCGGTTTCCCTCCCGGAACCGGAACAAAAATTACCTGGGCAAATTTCCTATTCGGGGCTTGGCGAGAGCGGGAGACAAGCCATGCACCTGTCGCTAGTCGAGGCCGTCTCGGCGGTCGCCGCGCTAGGCGCCGCTTTCCTGATCGAGGTTCTTGTTTTTGTCGCCCTTGGACTGATCTGAGACGGAGGCAACATGCAGAGGATCAAGGTTTCCAGAAAGGCCAGAGCTTTTCCCCCGGACGAGATGTTTCTCGGGCTCGCCGTTGGGAGCATCGTCTTGCTCGTCGAGATTTTTCTGATGGCGCTCGTGTGGGAATAAGAACCGGCGAGCCGCCTGCTATATCGCAAGCAACGCGATGTAGATCGCGCCAACTGCCAAGGTCAGCGTGGTGGCAACAGACAGTACCTGTGCCCAATCGATCCCAGCCATGGTGCGTGCGTGAAACTTGGTGCCGGGTGTCCAGTGGATTGCGTCAAGAGGAAGCCCGACCTGGTTGCGCTCAGGTCGGGCCCTCTTGCCGCGTTCGTCTCGCCGACACGGCGCACTAATCGCTATGCAAATGAGGTGTTCCTAATCCACTCGTAATTACGCGCTCCAAACCTTGCTCGAAGATCGCGAGCGAGGCTCAAATTCTCCCAGCAGCTTTGGCTTGCGGCCGCATTTTGCTCACCAGGATAAGCCGCCTGAGAGCGAGTTGGTCTCGCTTGCAAGTGAATTCTGCCACATTCGAGCCGGACGAATCATCATATGGTGCTGTTCGCCGTCTCTGGCGGCGTTTCCTCCCTAACTTGGCGGCCCGCCGCAAGGCGGGCCTTCTTTGTGCAGCAGGGTCCGCATAGGCTCGCCATGCGCGAAGGCGACGGTCACCGCGAACGCGAATTGCCGTACCCCCGGGGGCATAGCGGCATCACAATGACACGGCTAACCTATTGATCTGATTACGAGCGCTACATCCCGATCACAGGTTCGAGATGGGCCGAACCGGTTGCCACCTTCGCTTCGACCAAGAAGCGGATCGGATGAACCGGGAGGTTTCCATGCTTAGGCGGACAATGATGGCCAGCGCAATTGCCGTTCTGACGGCGCCTGTCACGGCCGCAGCCAGCTACCCCAAGTCGTTCTTGCGGAAAGGCCGCCGGCGTTTTGCGACGCCGAAGCCGCTGATGGCCTGATGCGCATCGCCGGTGCAGGGATATCGTCCCCTGCCTGGACGGCGCGCAAGCCATGCAGTAACGCGCGCTTAGGCCCACGCGGCAATGATCTTGACGCTCCACGCCAAGAACACGGCGAACATCATGAGCGTCGCCAGCATCAGTACATTCTCAAAGGAAGCGAACTTCATTACTGTTCTCCGCTTCCTCACCCCACTGGATCGTAGCTGATTCCGCGCCAAGGCCGCCACGGCTTTTGCGGATCGATTCACAGCAAGTTAGCGGCAGCGGCTCACCGCGCGGATTAACCGCGCAGCTCTTCATCTTCCTGTTTAAGCGCGCAGTCCCGTTACTGCGGCTTCAGTTGCGCGACCAGGGCAGCCCCTGACGCGGCGTCGAGCTGATAGAGCGCAGCCGCCGAGAAGCCGCCCATGAGCGGCGACGTCGCCCGCATTTGTTGTCCGCTGCTGCCGCCGGCAGCCTGATTCAGCATGTTCTGTCCGATCGGCGCCACCTGCGGCGTGCCGATGCCGAAATAGTAGGTCTGACCGGCCTCGACACTCGCTTCGACTTCGTAGGCCATCGACAGCGCGGTGCCGGCTGAGAGCTTGTAGGTCCCGGGCGGGCGGTCGACGAAAAAGTAGGTACCGCCGATGACAGCGCCGACCGGCTTGCCATCCACCTTGACCTCCGCTCCCGCGGCTGATCCATAGAGCGCGACGAGCCTGCTCTCGCGCAGGAAGTACATCCGCGCGAGCCGCGTGTCCCTTTGCTTGACTTGGGATTCAAGCGCTGCCGGTGCAACGCATCCACTTAGTTGAGTGGCAAGGCAGATTGCCAAAGCCACAAGCCAGACGCGCCACATTCCAAACCCAACCGATATTCCCTGCCGGATGTAGATCAGAAGTTGTGTACGCTGACAAGCTGGAACCGGCGCAAGAACAAGTCGCGCTCGTCCCCGGCCAGGGCCGCTGCCGGCCCGGCCTCAAGGGACGCCGCTCAGCGCCGATTCACCAGTTGGCGTGAATACGATAGGGGCGCTGAAGGTAGCTGCGATAATAGGCAACGCCCGGTCCGGCGACGCGCCGGTGAAAGAACCGCGAGTTGACCATTTCGACGGCGACCGCAGTCACCTCGCGCCCGGTGTAGATGGGATACTCAAAAGCAAGAGCATAACTGTCATAGGCCAGCGGACCGTAGACGCCGGAATAGGCCGGCCCGCCGCCGTAATAGCCGTAAACGGCTCCCGTCGGAGGCAATCCTCCAACCGCAACCAACCCGCCGGCCAGCGCCGGCGTCGAGAGGCAACCAAGGCCAAGCGTGGCGGCGGCCGCCAGGAAAACCGCAGTCCTTCTCATCGCGTTTGCTCCTCACAAATGTGATTGCCCAAACGATCACAGTGGATCGCGGCCGATATTATCCGATTTCCGGCGCCGGCGTCAGCGGCCTTCGTTCGGGACGGCAATTCCCGAAGGATACCAAGGCCGGATGCTTCATCCGCCCATCATGACCAGGGCGAGCATTGTCAGCGAGACCAGGACCAGCATGGTTTCAAAGGAAGCGAGCCTCATAGTGACCTCCGCTTCCTACCCCGCCGCGACGTTAAGTGATTCGATCAAGCAGAGACAACAAGTCGCGACGGCGCGGCCCTTTTCCTCATTGTCAACGCAGGCACGCGCCGGAACTGGCCGGCGCGCACCGCTTTGGCCTGAACCTAATCGTCGTAGGCCGCGGCAGCCCGCCTTGCCTTTCGGCTTGCCGCGACTTCACGGTCCATCAGGGCACGGCAACCGGGACTTACCTGCGCGCGCTTGCGATGCATGCAGGCGGCAATCCGCGGGATGTCAGGGATTTCGTTCGAGCACAGCCGCATGGCGTCGCCGGTACACAGTTGCTGGGCTTCGGAAGAGAACGCCAGGCCCGGCGATGCCGAAAGTCCGATGGCCGAGATGGCGAGCGCAAGTGTCAGTGTTAGCTGGTGTGTGGATTTGAAAGTCATGTGCGTCCCCGCAAGGTTATGTTTTCCGCTTCTTGGGGGCGCTGTTGGCGGTTTGAGGTGCCGCACTTGACGACTAACAGACGAAGCTCGCTTCCGGTGTTGGCGCTCGATGCGTTGGATTCGAATCGAAAGTAACCGCGCTGCCCCGCGTGAATTATGAAGCAGCGCTGCAGCCGCGCAATTCTCGGTTACGCAAATCCACCGATGTTGCGCATTGTTGCGCGCAAGTGTTGCGCGAATGACTCATCCGACGAACGATTGAGTTCACCGCGAACGGTGCAGCGAGTTCCCGCACGGAACATCGCATTGCATCATGCCGCAGGCTGCTCCGCCGGCTTCACCTTTGCGCGCAGCTCGTCGACCAGAACGCGGATGTTCTCGGCGTAGTCGATGGGCACGACAACCAGCTGCACGCCACCGCCCTTGAAGGCCGCCTCCAAGGCCGGGATCAGGCCGTCGGCTGTGGTGACGCGAGACCCCTTGGCGCCATAGCTCTCGGCATAGCGGACGAAGTCCGGATTGCCGAAGGTGAGGCCGAAGTCGGGAAAGTCGTCGACCGCCTGCTTCCAGCGGATCATCCCGTAGGCGGAATCCTCCAGGATCAGCACGACGAGGTTGAGCTTCAGCCGGACCGCGGTCTCCATTTCCTGCGAGTTCATCATGAAGCCGCCGTCGCCGCACACCGCCATCACCCGCCGCTGCGGATAGAGGATCGCGGCCATCATCGCCGATGGCAGGCCGGCGCCCATGGTGGCGAGCGCGTTGTCGAGCAGCACGGTGTTGGCCACATACGTCCGGTAGTTCCGCGCGAACCAGATCTTGTACATGCCATTGTCGAGCGCGATGATCCCGTCCTCAGGGATCACCTTCCGCACGTCGTGGACGATGCGCTGCGGGGTCAGCGGAAAGCGGCTTTCCGCGTTGCGGTCGGCGATGCGGCTCAAGATGCCATCGCGCAGCGGCAGCAGGGCGCCGGCATTGGGCAACTTCGTCTCGATGCGGTCGGCGAGCAATTCCAGGCTCGGCCCGACATCGCCGACCACCTCGCATTGCGGGAAATAGACCTGCTCGACGGTCGCCGGCGTGTAGCTCACGTGAATGACCTGCGGTCCTTTCGGCCCCATGATGAAGGGCGGCTTTTCGATGGTGTCATGGCCAATGGCGATGATGAGGTCGGCCCGGTCGACCGCCTCGTGGACATAGTCGCGCTCGCTGAGCGCCGCCGTTCCCATATAGAGGTTGCTACCGCCCGCGGCCGTCCCCTTCCCCATCTGCGTCGTGAAGAACGGGATCTTGGT
>DATEJC010000406.1:0-13728 GCA_035278345.1 Bradyrhizobium sp.
TCGCGCCGGTCTTTGACGCATTGTAGGACGGATTGCCCATGGTGGAGTGATAGGCGGCGGTGGAGCTGACGATGATCAGCGAACCCTTGGCGGCCGCCAGCATCGCGTGGAACTTCGTCGCGCACGCCATCAGGCTCATCAGATTGACTTCCATCACCTTGCGGAAGCCTTCCATCGCAAATTCGCCGCGACGATAGATCACCGCGCCCTGCGCCAGCACGAGGATGTCGAGCTTGTCGAAGGCGGGCGTGAACTTCTCGACGGCGAAGGGATCGCTGACATCGAGCTGCGAATAAGCGAGCCCTTCGAGATGCGAGCCGTCGTCGGGCGAGTAATCAGATGCGCTGCCGCGGGTGCCGCACACAGCGACGCGCGCGCCGCGTGTACGAAAGGCCTGCGCGATGCCGTTGCCGATGCCGCTGGAGCCGCCCACGACCAGCACCTGCCTGCCGCTGAAATCGAGTTCGTTCATCGCGCACTCCTCCCTTTCTTGTTGCTTGTTTGACCTGTCTGCGGATCGGTGCCAGCCTTGTCAACCTGCACCCGTCACCATTTTCCGTCTCGCGAGCATCCGATGGCCGAAGTGAAAAAACTCTCCCGCTCCGTAAAGGGCCTGACCGTCCTCGTCACCGGCGCGGCGTCAGGCATGGGCCGCGCCACCGCGCATGCCTTTGCCGACGAAGGCGCCAATGTTGCCGTCACTGATCTCACCGCTGAGGGCACGCGCGCCGTTGCCGACGCGATCACCGCAAACGGCGGCAAGGCCAGGGCCTGGACGCTCGATGTCGCCGATCCCAAGGCAATCGTGTCCGTCGTCGACGATATCGCCGCACATTTCGGCTCGCTCGATATCATCATCAACAATGCCGGCCTGTCGCTGCGCGCCGCGATCGATGCGGACAATTACGAAGAGGCCTGGGCCAAGGCGCTGGCCGTGATGCTGACGGCGCATCCGCGCATCATCCGCGCGGCGCTCCCCTACTTGCGCAAATCGAAATGCCCGCGGATCGTCAACATCGCCTCCACCGAGGCGCTCGGGGCGACGGCGACCAACAGCCCTTATTCCGCGGCCAAGGGCGGCGTCACCAGCCTGACGCGTTCGTTGGCGGTCGAGCTCGGCCGCGAGGGCATTACCGTGAACTGCATCTGCCCCGGCCCGATCCGCTCGGCGATCACGGAGCGGATTCCCGAGGAGCACAAGACGATCTACGCCAAGCGCCGCACCGCGCTCGGCCGCTACGGCGATCCGGAAGAGGTCGCGCACATGACGCTGAGCCTGTGCCTGCCGGCGGCGTCCTTCCTGACCGGCGCCGTCATTCCCGTGGACGGAGGGCTGATGGCGCGGAATGCATGACTGACGACGCCTCTCGTCGTTGACATCGCGCGCTTCGGGAGTAGCCTTTCCGAAAAAGCAACACTAGGGAGAGCAGCCCATGGCCTTGGCCATCCGTCAGTTGCAGAAGCATTTTGTCGGCGAGGTGTCCGGCCTCGATTTGCGCGTGCCCCTCACCAAAGAGCAGGCGGCGGAAGTCGAGGCGGCGATGGACAAATATGCCGTGCTGGTGTTTCACGGTCAGGATATCACCGACGAGCAGCAACTCGCCTTCGCGCTGAATTTCGGCGAGCGCGAGAAGGCGCGCGGCGGCACCGTGGTGAAGAAGGAAGACTACCGGCTCACCACCGGCCTGAACGACGTCTCCAATCTCGGCAAGGACGGCAAGCCTCTCGCCCGCGACAGCCGCGCGCATCTGTTCAACCTCGGCAATTGCCTCTGGCATTCCGACAGCTCGTTCCGCCCAATCCCTGCGAAGTTCTCGCTGCTGTCGGCGCGCGTCGTGAACCACAAGGGCGGCAACACCGAGTTCGCCGACATGCGCGCCGCCTATGACGCGCTCGATGACGAGACCAAGGCCGAGATCGAGGACATGATCTGCGAACACTCGCTGATGTATTCGCGCGGCTCGCTCGGCTTTCTCGACTACACCGACGAGGAAAAGGCGATGTTCAAGCCGGTGCTGCAGCGCCTGGTGCGCACGCACCCCGTGCACCGCCGCAAGTCGCTGTATCTCTCGTCGCATGCCGGCGCCATCAAGGGCATGAGCATGCCAGAAGGGCGGCTGCTGCTGCGCGATCTCAACGAGCACGCCACGCAGCCGGAGTTCGTCTACGTCCACAAATGGACGCTGCATGACCTCGTGATGTGGGACAACCGCCAGACCATGCACCGCGTGCGCCGCTACGACCAGTCGCAGCCCCGCGACATGCGCCGCGCCACGGTGGCAGGCACGGAGCCGACGGTGGCACAAGAGGCGGCGGAGTGACCCGTCGCCCCGGCGAAAGCCGGGACGACATAGAGTTTGCCGAGTCGCTACGACCTACGCATGCCCCGCATCGCCGGACAGCATGCCGGGGTCGATGCCGATCTTGCGCAGGGCGCGCGGGTATTTTTCCTCGATGGCGCTGCCGAACACGAGGTCGGGATCGGCGGGACAATGCAGCCAGCCATTGTGCTGGATTTCGTTTTCCAGTTGCCCCGGGGCCCAGCCGGCATAGCCCAGCGCCAGGATGGCGTGCCTGGGGCCCGCGCCCTTGGCGATCGCCTTCAGGATATCGACGGTCGCCGTAAGGCAGATGTCGTTGTCGATCCGCAGCGTCGCGTCCTGAATGAAGAAGTCGCTGGAATGCAGCACGAAGCCGCGGCCGGTATCGACCGGGCCGCCCTTCAGCACCTGCATCGGCTCGGCATTGTCGCCTACCTTGATCTGGTCGGCGCTCTTGATGATGTCGAGCTGCATCAGAAGTTGCGGGAAGTCGATGCTCCCGGCGGGGTGGTTGACGATGATCCCCATGGCGCCTTCGGAGGAATGGGCACACAGATAGATCACCGAGCGCTCGAAGCGCGGATCGCCCATGACGGGCATCGCGATCAGCATCTGGCCGTCGAGATAGCCCTCGTCCGGCGCATTGTGCCCGATGCCGGCCTTGCGGCCCGGGCTCTTCGGTGCTTTGCCTTCAGGACTCATCCGCAAAGGCCTCTCATATCCTGTTGTATCCTGATATTGGGTGAGTGATCTGTCAATCAAGCTCGACGCGCCACATCACAAGCAATTCAATGGTTTGCGACAGACCTAACCGGTAAAGACGTCTCATGAACGCGATTGTTCCGCTCCCCGCCGCATTAGCTCTCGCCGCCACAATTTTTTCGGCTTCGCTGGTGACCGCGGCCCGCGCCGAGGATTCCTCGCCCTGGCAGCGCGATGCACATTCGGCGGTGCGGCTGCTGGCGGGATCGCGCAGCGGCGGCGTGCTGCTCGGCGGTATCGCCATCCAGCTTGAGCCCGGCTGGAAGACCTATTGGCGCACGCCCGGCGATTCCGGCGTTCCGCCGCGCTTCGATTTCTCCAAGTCGGACAATGTCGATGCGGTGACGGTTTTGTGGCCGGCACCGATGAAATTTGACGACGGCGCGGGCGGCTACTCGCTCGGCTACAAGAAGCAGGTGGTGCTGCCGCTGCGCATCGTCGCGAAGAACAACGACAAGCCGGTGACGTTGCGCGCCCAAATCAGCTACGCGGTTTGCGACAAACTCTGCATTCCCGTCGAGGCCTCGAGCGAGCTGACTTTCGCCAGCGTCGCCAGCACCGAAGACGGCAATCTGGCCGCCGCGCTCGATACCGTGCCGAAGCCTGCCAATGTCGGCGACTCCACGCCGGTGACGATCCGTGACGTCAGGCGCGAAGGCGCCAAGGGTGTGCTGGTCGACGTCAGCGCGCCTGACGGCAAGGACGTGCATCTGCTCGTCGAAGGCCCGACGCCGGACTGGGCGCTGCCGATCCCAAAACTGCTCGGGAACAGCCCGCCCGGCGTGAAGCGCTTTGCCTTCGAGCTCGACGGCCTGCCGCCGGGCGCCAAGGCGGATGGCGCGGCGCTGAAGCTGACACTGATCGGCGGCGAGCGGGCGTATGAGTTCAATGTGAGTTTGAATTGACGCGAAGCGTCATTCCGGGGCGCGCGTAGCGCGCCGCATGCCTCGGAACGACCTGTCAGTATCCTCCGGCAAAGCCGGCTTTGCCGGAGGACCTTCCTTGGCAGGCTAGGCCGCTTTCTTGATGAGGCCGAGCTGCGTCAGGGCTGCGATGCCGTCGTCGAGACCGATTTCCTCAACGATTTTGCCATCCTTAAGCGTCAGCACGGTCGTTCCCGTGAACGCCATCTTGCGGCCGGTGTTGGCCGGCAGGCCTCCGACCAGGAAGTCATCGAAAGCGGGACCCGTATGCGTGCCGCCTCCCGCCCAACGACCGACGACGTAGTCACCTTCCGCAATCAAGTCAGCTGTGCCCCAGAAGTTGAGATCCGGAAACGCCTTCCTGAAGTCGGTCATGAACGCCTTGATGTCATCGCGACCGCGGCGGGGTTCGTGCAGCGAGTACTGCAACAGCATGTCAGGCGCGGCTAATTCATCGACGATGCCGAGATTGCAGGTCTTGCCCCAGAAATGCGTGAACCACCGACCGACGATGGCCTTGTTGTCATCTTCCTTAGGCATGTTTGTCTCTCTCTGTTCGTTCCGATTTGTCGCAAAGAAGCGTCAGGCTTCCGACGCAAATCCTGAGCCTCGATAGCGAGTACCCGTCGCCGCAACCACCCGCTTTCCGACTGGCGCGCAATTCGACCGGCGTGAAGAAGCCAGCCAGTGCTTCCAGGAAGATGCCGCCGGGCTAGACCGAATCTTAACGATTCGTTGATAGATCGATCGATGGCCGCGCCTCGCGGCATCCGAGGACAATCTTCGCCGTGGCCGTGATGGACAGCCAATCCGCAACTGCTTCGCCTGCCGGCATTCTCGCGCGAGTGAAGGCGCTGCTCGGCGGCTCCAGCGAGGCCTCGGTCACCAAGCGTCTCGCCGCCACCATCTTCATCATCCGCGTCGCCAGCGCGGTCATGGCCTATGGCTCGCAGATCCTGCTGGCGCGCTGGATGGGCACCTCCGAGTACGGCGTCTATGTCTATGTCTGGACCTGGGTGCTGCTGCTCGGCAGCATGATGGATTTCGGCATCTCGGCTTCCGCGCAGAAGCTCATTCCGGAATATCGTACGCGCGGCGAGCAGGCGCTGCTGCGCGGCTTCCTGTCTGGCAGCCGCTGGCTGACCTTTGCGGTGTCATCGACGGTGTCGCTCGCCCTTGCCGGCCTCGTCAAACTTCTCACGCCCTGGATCGATGGGCACGCGATCGTGCCGCTTTATATCGGCTGCGCCACGCTGCCCGCCTTCGTGGTCGCCAATACCCAGGACGGCATTGCACGCTCGCACGACTGGATGCGGCTCGGGCTGATGCCGCAATTCATCGTGCGGCAGACGCTGATCATTGGCTTCACGGCCGGCGCCTTCGTGCTCGGCCTCAACCTCGGCGCCATCGCGGCGATGCTTGCAAGCTGCGCTGCGGTGTGGCTTGCGATGATCGGGCAGATGATCGTGCTCAACCGCCGCCTCGCAGGCCATATCGAGCCGGGCGCCAGGGCCTATGATGTACGCGGCTGGCTCGCGGTGTCGCTGCCGATCCTGCTGGTCGAGAGTTTTTATCTGTTGCTGTCTTACACCGACGTGCTGGTGCTGCAGCAATTCCGTCCCTCCGAGGAAGTCGGCATCTATTTCGCCGTGGTGAAAACGCTGGCGCTGGTTTCCTTCATCCATTACGCGATGGCGGCGACCACGGCGCATCGCTTTGCCGAATACAACGCGCAAGGCGACAAGCAGCGGCTCTCCGCCTACGTCGCCCATGCGATCCAGTGGACGTTCTGGCCGTCGCTGGCGGCAACGCTCGTGCTGCTGGTGTTCGGCAAGCCGCTGCTCTGGCTGTTCGGACCGCAATTCGTCGTCGGCTACGACATCATGTTCATCGCCGCCGTCGGTCTCGTGGTGCGTGCCGCGATCGGCCCGGTCGAACGGCTTCTCAACATGCTCGGCCATCAGCACATCTGTGCGCTGGCCTATGCGCTGGCCTTCGTGATGAACCTCGTGTTGTGCATTGCGCTGGTGCCGCGCTGGGGTGGTTACGGGGCCGCCGCCTCGACCACGATCTCGCTCGCCTTCGAGACCGTGCTGCTGTTCGCCATCGTCCGCCGCCGCCTTGGCCTGCACGTGCTGGCATTCGGCAGGAAATAGTTCCTGGGTACCGCCCCAACCGCATCATTTTCCTGCCGTTTTTGCCTTCTCTGCACCGCAGAAGCGGATTTCTCCCCACGCCCGCGAATTGGGGAAAAACACCATCCGGTTCCATTGCGCGCATGAAATATTCTTATTTTCCGGGCTCCGTTGCGGTGATGGGCCCGACGTCGCTACATGTCCGAAACGTAATCAACTCAACGCGTAGAAATGATCGATCCGCTTTACGTCGCGTCGGGATTCGGCGTCGGTCTCCTTGTCGGAATGACCGGTGTCGGCGGCGGCTCGCTGATGACGCCCCTGCTCATCCTCCTGTTCGGCATTCACCCGACCACGGCTGTCGGCACTGACTTGCTTTATGCGGCGGCGACCAAGACCGGCGGCAGCCTGGTCCACGGGCTGGGGCGCAGCATTCACTGGCCGGCGGTGATCCGGCTCGCCTGCGGCAGCCTGCCCGCCAGCGTCGCAACCATGCTGTTCATGTGGCAGCTCAATCTGGATGCCTCGGCGCAACGCAGCGTCGTCAACCTGGTGCTGTGCTTTGCCCTGCTGCTCACCGCAACCTCGCTGATCTTCCGCAAGGCGATCATGGAGCGCTACCGCAGGCGGCTGGAGCATATCGACGAAAAAACGACCGCGATCGCAACCGTGGTGACGGGCGCGGCGCTTGGCATTCTCGTATCGATTTCCTCCGTCGGCGCCGGCGCGGTCGGCGTGACCGTGCTGCTCCTGCTCTACCCGCGGCTGCCGATGGCCACCATCGTCGGCTCCGATATCGCCCATGCGGTGCCGCTGACGCTGGTGGCGGGCATGGGACACTGGGCGCTCGGCACGGTCGATTGGTCGCTAATGGGCGTGCTGCTGATGGGCTCGCTGCCCGGCATCGTGATCGGCAGCTACAGCGCGCTGCGGGTGCCAGAGACGGTGCTGCGCGTGACTCTGGCCGTCGTGCTGCTGCTGGTCGCCGGCAAGATCGGCGTGCAGGAATTGCAGTTGTCGTCATCGACGGTGACGGCGTTGACGAGCAGCCACTGACCGGGCTGTCATCACCCGCGCTGCTCGTAACCTCGCCCCGCTCTTGGCGGCGAGAGGTCGAAGCCGCAGCGCAGCGAAGGCTTCGGGTGAGGGGCGAAGCACGCTAGCAATCGCAGTACAGGTCGCGGAAGACAGCGAGTCGGATGGTTCGCATTCTCGGCTGGCGCAGTGCCCGGCCCCTCACCCGCTCGCTGGCGCTCGCGACCTCTCCCCGTATTGCGGGAGAGGTAATACGCCCTACGCCGCCGTCCAGCCGCCGTCCATCGACAGGTTCGCGCCGGTGATCTGTGAGGCATCATCGCCGCACAGGAACAGCGCTAGTGCTGCGACCTGCTCGACGGTGACGAATTCCTTGGTCGGCTGCGCGGAAAGCAGCACGTCGTTGATGACCTGCTCGCTAGTCATGTTGCGCGCCTTCATGGTGTCGGGAATCTGCTTCTCGACCAGCGGCGTCCAGACATAGCCGGGGCTGATGCAATTGCAGGTGATCTTGAAGGTGGCAAGCTCCAGCGCCACCGTCTTGGTGAGGCCGGCGATGCCGTGCTTGGCCGAGACATAGGCGGCCTTGAAGGGCGAGGCGACCAGTGAGTGCGCGGAAGCGGTGTTGATGATGCGGCCCCAGCCGCGCTTCTTCATCAGCGGCACCGCGGCGCGAATGGCGTGGAACGCCGCCGACAAATTGATGGCGATGATGGCGTCCCATTTCTCGATCGGAAACTCTTCGATCGGCGAGACGAACTGGATGCCGGCATTGTTGACGAGGATGTCGACGCTGCCGAACGTCTTGTCGCCGAGCGCGATCATCTCGGCGATTTCGGCGGGCTTGCTCATGTCGGCCGGCGAATGCACGGCGCGGACCTTGAAGTCCGTTTCGATGCCGGAGCGCTCGCGCTCGATGTCGGCCGGCGCGCCAAAGCCGTTGATCACGACGTTGGCGCCGGCGCTAGCGAAGCCACGCGCGATCGCGAGCCCAATGCCGCTGGTCGAACCGGTCACCACCGCCGTCTTGCCTGTCAACGAACCCATCATGCACTCCTCTTGATTTCGGCGACGCCGTCGCCATCCCGTGTCAGATCGTAGGTCACCATGGTCTCGCCGGACTGCGGCCGCTCGAGACAATCCTTGTGCTTCATCGACTCATGAACGTCGCGGACGCCCGCGTTCCAATGCTCGACCACGCCGATATGGGAGAAGTCGTAATCCTTCGAGCTGGATTCGTGGTTCTTGCTGCGATAGATCAGGTGCACCACCGTAACCGTATTCTCCTTCGCGGCCTCGCGCAGAAGCTCGACGGACGGGTCGTTCTTCAGATGGTCCGGCAGCTTGCTGATGAGATCGCGCACCGCCATGCGGGCGTTGTGGATCTGCCGGTTCTTGTCGGTGTTCATCCGTGTGCGGCTGGAATAGCGGATGTCTTTTTCGCGCTCGGCGGCTTCCAGCAGCGTCTGCGGCAGGTCACCGCGCGCGGAGAACAGGTCGACCTGGAAGATCAGGAGGTCCCGCCTCGTCTCCAGTTCCAGTACGTAGTCGAGCGGCGTATTGGAGGCGATGCCGCCATCCCAGTAATGCTCGCCGTCGATGACGACGGAAGGGAAGCCCGGCGGCAGCGCGCCGGAAGCCATGATGTGCTCGGGGCCGATCTTCTTGCCGAGCTTGCTGAACTCGAAATTATCGAAGTAGCGGAAGTTGCCCGAGGTGACGCTCACCGCGCCGACCGAGAGGCGCGTCTTCAGATCGTTGATGCGGTCGAAATCGACCAGCCGCTCCAGTGTCGCCTTCAACGGCGCGGTGTCGTAATAACTCAGCGCCGACGCGGTACCCGAGGGCCAGAGCGGCGCCGGGGGAAAGCGCGGCGTGAAGAAGCCGGGCACGCCGAAGGTCGCAATGATCGCGGCAGAGGTCTCGTTGAACAGCGAGCGCGCGCGATCGCCGGGCACGACGGGATTCCAGGACACGGGCTGGGACACCATTTCCCAGAATTCCTTCAGCCGCTCGACGCGCTTGTCGCGCTCGTTGCCGGCGATGATGGCCGCGTTGACGGCGCCGATCGAAATGCCGGCGAGCCATTCCGGCTCGAAATCATGATGGCACAGCGCCTGATAGGCGCCGGCCTGGTAGGAGCCGAGCGCACCGCCGCCCTGCAGGACCAGCACGCGCTGTGCCTTTGCAGGCGTCGTCGCCGGCAAGGAGGGGGAAGTGGAAAGGGAGCTATCCATGGGGTTCACTCGCTGAGCGTGCCATGCTGGCCGCACGGTGGCGGCTGTTCGCAACTGCGTCAATCAACGAGAGCGGAACCGAAATCAAGACTGATTTATCTGGTTTCCGTCGATGCAAGAATCAGCGTCCAGAACACCTTGTATTTGGTATTCGGAGCGTAGCTCGCGGCGATGCCCAATCTTGTGACATCGTTCTTGAGCATATTGGCCCGGTGCGGCGGGGAATCGCGCCAGCCGGAAAAGGCCTCGGCCAGCGTGTGGTATCCGGCGGAGACGTTCTCGACCGCCACCGTGGCCGGGTAGCCGGAGGCGCCCAGCCGCTTGGCCAGCGGGCCCTTCACATCATGGTCCAGCTTGTTGCGGCCCGCCATCGCCATGGATTGGGCTTCCGCGACCTTCATCAGATCGGGGTCGACCACGACCTTTCCGAGGCCGTTGTTCTGGCGGTATTGCGAGATCATGGAGGCCGCGGTCTGCGGATCCAGCGTGGCGCCGCCATTGGCCATGGACAGGTACATGGCCGGCTGCTCCGGCTGGCTGTCGGACATGCAGCCGGAAAGCGCCAGAAGCGCCGTGATGGCGAGAATCGCCCGCATGATCGGAAATTACCCCCGGTTCAGGCCGCCGTTGTTGCATACCAACCGTGGCTGAATAGTGAACGGCGGGTCCGATTTGGGGCCGTTTCGGCTCAATCCTGCGCGGCAAATATACGGTACCGCCGCGGTTGCAGGCTGATGGCATCGCCGGCGTGCAGTTCCCGGTCGCGCGGGGCGTCGATCTCGATGATGGTCTTGCCGTCGCCGCCGCACAGCGCGACTTCCGCGCGCTGGATCGGGCCGAAGGTGCGCACATGCTTGACCGAGCCTTCCAGCGCCCCGCTGCCGGCAGGTCCAATCTGCATGTCATGGCGACGGATGAACAGCTTTGCCGCGCCGGGCGCATAGCCATTGGCGACGATATTCAGCGCCTTACCATCGAGCTGCACGCCGCCGTCGCGCAGCTCCACACCCAGCACAATGGATTCGCCGATGAAGCCGTGCACGAACGCGGTTGCGGGATTGTCATAGACGTCGCCAGGGGTACCGACCTGCTCGATGCGGCCCTTGTCCATGACAACGACGCGGTTGGCGACTTCCAGCGCCTCCTCCTGGTCGTGGGTGACGAAGATCGAGGTGACATGGATTTCCTGGTGCAAGGAGCGCAGCCATTGCCTGAGCTCCTTGCGCACCTTGGCATCGAGCGCGCCGAACGGCTCGTCCAGCAGCAGGATGCGCGGCTCGATGGCGAGCGCACGCGCCAGTGCAATACGCTGGCGCTGGCCGCCGGAGAGCTGGCTCGGATAGCGGTCGGCGAGCCAGTCGAGCTGCACGAGATCGAGCAGCTCCTTCACCCGCGCGCGGATCGCGGCCTCGTCCTTGCGGATGGCGCGCGGCTGTACGCGAAGGCCAAAGGCGACATTCTCGAACACCGTCATGTGGCGGAACAGCGCGTAGTGCTGAAACACGAAGCCGACATGGCGCTCGCCGGCGCCGCGCGACAGCGCATCCTCGCCGTCGAAGGAGACTTCACCGGAGTCCGGCCAGTCGAGGCCGGCGATGATGCGGAGTAGCGTGGTCTTGCCGGAGCCCGACGGTCCAAGCAGCGCCAAAAGCTCGCCGTCGGCGACCCTCAGGCCGACATTGTCGAGCGCGGCGAAATCGCCGAACTTCTTGGTGAGGTTCCTGACTTCAATCGTCACTGCTTACCTGTCCTTCGTCCAGCCGGCGTTCGAGAATGGTCTTGGCCACCAGCGTGATCAGCGCCAGCATGGCCAGTAGCGACGCAATCGCGAACGACGCCACGAACTGGTATTCGTTGTAGAGAATCTCGACCAGCAGCGGCATGGTGTTGGTCTCGCCGCGGATATGGCCCGACACGACGGACACCGCGCCGAATTCGCCCATCGCGCGCGCGTTGCACAGCAGCACGCCATAGAGCAGGCCCCATTTGATATTGGGCAAAGTGACGCGGAAGAAGGTCTGCAATCCTGACGCGCCGAGCGAGATCGCGGCTTCCTCTTCCTGCGTGCCCTGCTCCTGCATCAAGGGGATCAGCGCGCGCGCCACGAAGGGGAAGGTGACGAAGATGGTAGCGAGCGCGATGCCGGGAACCGCGAAGAGAATGCGGATGTCATGCACCTGCAGCCAGGGGCCGAAGAATCCCTGCGCGCCGAACAGCAGCACGAAAACGAGGCCGGAGATCACGGGGCTGACCGAGAACGGCAGGTCGATCAGCGTGACCAGGAAGGTCTTGCCGGTGAAGTCGAATTTCGCAATCGCCCAGGCCGCGATGACGCCGAAGACGAGATTGAGGCTGATGGAGATCGCGGCGATCAACAGCGTCAGCC
This sequence comes from Bradyrhizobium sp., assembly GCA_035278345.1. Lineage (GTDB taxonomy): Bacteria > Pseudomonadota > Alphaproteobacteria > Rhizobiales > Xanthobacteraceae > Bradyrhizobium. The sequence continues at coordinate 11,800 of DATEJC010000406.1, forward strand.
TGATCGCCGACAGCGCTTCCGGCTCGGCGAGCGCGGCGAAGTAGGCCATCACGCCGCGCGAAAAGGCCGACGCGAATACGACCACCAGCGGCAGCACGACGAAAACAAGCAGGAACAGCACCGCCAGCGCCACGATCACGAAGCGGATCGCGCCGGGCTCGGTGTGCACGTCGTCGCGCGGCGGCATGTAGGTGAGGCTGTGCTGCTCGCTCATCGTGGCTGTCCCCGCGACGACGGTGCGCCCCCTCTCCCATGGGGAGAGGGTTGGCGTGAGGGGGTACGGTCTCTCGATAGAGAGAAACTCCTCACCCGGATCGCCAAGGCGATCCGACCTCTCCCTGCGGGAGAGGTGAACCGGACTTGCGGCAGCATCTTGAAACTCATCGACGGGCCTCAATGCGCGGGGATGCGCGTCTGTGCCCAGCGCTGCAGACGGTTGACAGCGAAGATAATGAGGAACGATGCCACCAGCATGACGACGGCAATGGCCGTCGCATCGGCATAGCGGAATTCGGACAAGCGGATCACGATCAAGAGCGGCGCGATCTCCGAGACGTTCGGCAGATTGCCGGCTATGAAGATCACCGAGCCGTATTCGCCGACCGCGCGCGCAAACGCCAGCGCAAAGCCGGTGAGCAGCGCCGGGATCAGGCTCGGCAGGATGACGCGAAACACCGTGTGCCAGCGGCTCGCGCCGAGTGACGCTGCCGCCTCCTCGATCTCGACATCGAGATCGAGCAGCACCGGCTGCACCGTGCGCACCACGAAGGGAATGCCGATGAAGATCATGGCGATGAAGATGCCGATAGGCGTGAACGCAACCTTGATGCCGAGCTCGGCGAGCGGCGCGCCCAGCCAGCCCTTTTGCGCGAACAGCTGCGTCAGCGCAATGCCGGCCACCGCCGTCGGCAGCGCAAAGGGAATGTCGACGATGGCATCGAACAGCCGCCGGCCGGGAAATTTGTAGCGCACCAGCGCCCACACCACGATCATGCCCATCACAAGGTTGACGCAGGCGGCGGCAAACGACAGGCCGAAGGAGATCTTCAGTGCATTCAGCGTGCGGCGGCTGGTGATGATGCCCCAGAACTGCTCGAGGGAAAGATCGAGCGTCTTGATAAAAAGACCGGCCAGCGGGATCAGGATGATGACGGAGAGCCATGTCAGGGTCAGTCCCATGGTGAGACCGAACCCTGGCAGCGTGCTGCGCCGTTGCGGCACTCCGTTCACGGCTTCCCCCGCTTCGTTGCGGCCTGTCTATTTCAACGCGTCAGTTCTTGTAGATCTGGTCGAAAATGCCGCCTTCGGCAAAGTGCTCTTTCTGCGCCCTGGTCCAGCCACCGAAAACGTCGTCGATGGTGAACAGTTCCACCTTGGCGAAGGATTTTTCGTATTCCTTCGCAATCTCGCTGTCGCGCGGCCGGTAGGAATTGCGCGCGGCAATTTCCTGACCTTCCCTTGTGTACCAATATTTGAGATAGGCCTCGGCAACCGCGCGCGTGCCCTTCTTGTCGGCGACCTTGTCGACGATGGCAACCGGCGGCTCGGCGAGGATCGACAGCGGCGGCGCCACGATCTCGAACTTGGCCTTGCCGAATTCGCGCTGCGCCAGGAATGCCTCGTTCTCCCAGGCGAGCAGCACATCGCCGACGCCGCGCTCGACGAAGGTGACGGTGGAGCCGCGCGCGCCGGTATCCAGCACCGGCACATGCTTGTAGAGTTCGGCGACGAATTGCCTGGCCTTGTCAGCCGAACCGAACTTCTTCTCGGCATAGCCCCAGGCGGCGAGATAGTTCCAGCGCGCGCCGCCGCGGAGGCGTATCTGAAATACTGGTACACGAAGGAAGGCCAGGAAATCGCAGCGCGTCATTCCTACCGCCCGCGCGATCCCGAAATCGCAAAGCAGTATGAAAAATCCTTCGCCAGGGT
>DATEJC010000407.1:0-2254 GCA_035278345.1 Bradyrhizobium sp.
GGGGGCATATCCCGAAGCACCGGGATGACCGCGGACGCTGCCGTGTGCCCGGAACATATGGCCCGGCGAATAACCGGAGGCGCCCGGATGTCCAGCGATAGCTCCGTGCGCGCCGAATTGCTGTCCGGGCGCAAACGCTGAGGCTCCACCGCGCGCATGGCTGGCCGAAGCGGTCGCAACCATGAGGCCGGCCGCTAGCATCAAGAATAACATTTTTGTCATGGTTCTCCTCCTCTGTTCTTTAGCGAGGAGAACGCGCAATTCGATGTTTCGTTCTTAAGGAGGAACGGCAAGCCCGGCCATGACGACGTTGACAAGCTTGAGGCTAGCTTCACCTCGCCCCGCTTGAGGGGAGAGGTAGAAATTCGCTGCAAGCGAATTTCGGGTGAGGGGGAGTCTCCGCGGGCGCAAGCGCTGGCCGCACTTCTGATGCCGTGCCACCCCTCACCCTAACCTTCTCCCCGCGAAGAGCGGGGAGAGGGAAAAGAGATCACGCCGCCTTTTGTCCGCTGCCGGCGCCGATCCCGGCATGGATGCCGCGCTCGAATCCGGCGAAGGCTTCCAGGCACGTCTTGTCGGCGAAGGGCCACAGCTGCATCAGGATCACGCCTGCCACATTGCGCGCGGGGTCAATCCAGAAGTAGGTGTTGGCAAGACCCGCCCAGGCGAGGCTGCCCGCGCTGCGGCCTTCCAGGGTCTGCGCGGTGTTGATCAGGAAGCTCAGGCCCCACTTCTTCGACGTGCCGGGATAGAGATCGACATCGTTGGTGTAGATCGGCGCCGCCGTCGTATTGTTATGATGGAGAGCGGCGATCGTCCTCCCGGCTTGCGCGGCCGGCAAGCGCGCGGGAGTCCAGCGCGCCAGAGGTCGCGATTTCGTGATCGCGCGGCAAGCGAGAGGGGCGCCGGATCGGACGGCGCGGCCGATCTGCAACACTTCGCCACAATCAGCGGTGGACGACTTGCAATGTCGGTGACCCGCCATATCTCAGACGTTATCGTTGGACTCGTGCTGATGCGGCGGCGTTGGTTGCGTAAATTATTCAGATTACAGCACAAATCGTACGCGGGGCCGTTTGTCCCGGCTCAATCAATTACACAAATTTTGGTTGCAGGGGTTAGGCAATGATCTCCAAGTGGAGCGAATGGAAGCGGTATCCGCGGCCTGGCCGCGGCGAGAACATCGAAGCCCCGATCACGCCGGGCATCTACGAAGTCCGCATCGCCGGCACCGGCGCCCTGCATTCCTTTGAAGCGGTCGAGAACGTCGCACAGGCGCTCGCCATGCTGCAGGTCGGCTCGCGCTCCTGGTTCGGCCGCCGCGACACCGCCTCGCTCCCCGATCTCGAATACCGCACTTGCGCCACCTCAACGCGCGCCGACGCCAAGGCTGCCGCCGAGCGCATGATCGGTCGCCGCGAAACCTATATGAGCGGCGCGGCGTAACGCGTCGTTCCCGGCGCTCTCGAAGAGGAGCGACCCTCGGATGCGCAACTGCGCATTGGGGAACATCGAGATTCCGGGTTCGGCTCTGCGAGCCGCCCCGGAATGACTGCAGCGAAACTCAGATATGCTTGAAGCGGCCGCCGCCTGGCGGCCGATGCATTGTTGCGGCTTTGCGCCTATATTTGAGGCCAATCTCCAAAAAGATCCGAGGAGCAAGCCCATGACCCCGACCGCTGCCGCCCGCACCCAGACGTCCGCCCCTTCGCTGCGCGACCGGTTGAAGGACGCCTCGCTTCTCAAAGACCGCTGCTATATCGACGGCACCTGGGTTGGCACGCCTTCGCGCTCGGTTACCAATCCCGTCAACGGCATTGAGCTTTCCAAAGTACCGGTCATGAGCACGGCGGAAACGACGCAAGCGGTGGAAGCCGCCGAGCGCGCCTTCCCGGCCTGGGCCAAGCTGACCGCAAAACAGCGCTCCAACATCCTGCGCAAATGGTTCGACCTGATCGTCGCCAACCGCGAGGACCTCGCGCTGATCCTCACCTCCGAGCAGGGCAAGCCGCTCGCGGAAGCGCTTGGCGAAATCGATATCGGCGGTGCCTATGTCGAGTTCTTCGCCGAGGAGGCCCGCCGCGTCTATGGCGAGACCATTCCGACCCAGCGGCCGGATGCGCGCCTGCTCGCGATCAAGCAGCCGATCGGCGTCTGCGGCGCGATCACGCCGTGGAATTTCCCGTGCTCGATGATCACGCGAAAAGTTTCGCCGGCGCTCGCGGCCGGCTGCACCGTGGTGCTCAAGCCCGCC
>DATEJC010000408.1:0-13082 GCA_035278345.1 Bradyrhizobium sp.
TAGTCGCGGCCGGCCAGCTGGCTGTCGAGATATTTGAACTTGCCCATCACGCGATCCTTGAAGAAGGCCTTGGCGTCATCGGCCAGCACGGGCGAGAACATCGGGCCGAAGTTCTTGTGCACTTCGGTCGTGATGAAATTGAGCCATTCGAGCAGCTTGTAGCGCTCGGCGCTGTCGCGAGCCGGGGCGAGGCCCTTGCCGGCCTTGTCGGCGATCATCTGCACGATGACGGGACCTTCGGTGACCAGCTCGCCGTTGTCGAGCTGCAACGCCGGCACCTGGCCCTTCGGGTTGACCCTCAAATAGTCGTCACCGTTTTCCAGCTTCTTGGCGCGCAGGTCGACCTTGACCAAATCATAGGGAAGACCAGCCTCGAGCAGCGCGATATGGGGCGAGAGCGAGCAGGCGCCGGGGGAATAATAGAGTTTCATGGGATTTTCCTTCCCTTGGATTATTGGTATGGGCGGCGGGAGTGACTAAATGCATGTGCATGGAATAGTCAAGATTGATGCAGCTGCATTAAGTAAGTACACTCGCTTGTGAAGTGGATAGGCCCATCATGAAACGCAAGCCATCGACCGAGGCGACCGCCGCCTGGATCCGCCTGATGCGGGTGCAGAGCCGGGTGCTCGACGCCGTCGAGCAGGATCTGAAGAAGGCCGGCTTCCCGCCGCTCGCCTGGTATGACGCGCTCCTGGAATTGTCGCGCGCCCCATCCGGCGAGATGCGCCCGGTGGAGCTGGAGAAGCAGATGCTGATCCCGCAATACTCCACCTCGCGGCTGATCGACCGCCTGGTCGACGAAGGCCTTGCCGTGCGCCGCGAATGCAAGATGGACAAGCGCGGCCAGTTCGTCGAAATCACCGAGCCCGGGCGCGAGCTGCAGAAGAAGATGTGGGGCGCCTACTCGGCCGCGATCGAAAAACATATCGGCTCGAAACTTTCCGATGCCGATGCATTGAAACTCTGCGGTTTGCTCGATCGGCTGGGCTGCTCCTGCGGCGATGTGAAGGCGGCGGCAGCCAAAGAGGGCGCGCCCGCCCGATGACATCGCTTTGTTCCGTTATCTCCGCTGCCCTTCCGGGCCGCGGATGCCCTGCCACCCGCGCGCGTTCGATCGCAGCGCCCTTGATCCGGAATTTCCATGGCGCGTGACCAGATCGATATGACGCCGCTGTCGTCGCGCGACGAGCTGGTCGCGTGGCTTGCCGCGGGCGTGAAGCCGAAGTCGGAATTCCGCATCGGCACCGAGCATGAAAAGACGCCGTTCACGCTCGAGGGACACAACCCTGTGCCCTATGAGGGTTCAAAGGGTATCGGCGCGCTGCTCGAGGGCATGAAGCTCTTGCTCGGCTGGGAGCCGATCATGGAGCGCGGCAACATCATCGGGCTCTATGACGTCACCGGCGGCGGTGCGATTTCGCTGGAGCCCGGCGGCCAGTTCGAATTGTCAGGCGCACCGGTCGAAACCGTGCACCAGACCCAGGCCGAGCTGATGGCGCATCTGGCGCAGGTGCGCGAGGTCGCAACGCCGCTCGGCATCGGCTTCCTCGGGCTCGGCATGACGCCGTCCTGGTCGCGGGCGCAGATCCCCGTGATGCCCAAGGGCCGCTACAAGATCATGACCAACTACATGCCGAAGGTCGGCAAGTACGGCATCGACATGATGTACCGGACCTGCACGGTGCAGACCAATCTCGACTTCTCCTCCGAAGCGGACATGGTCAAGAAGCTCCGCGTCTCGCTGGCGCTGCAGCCGGTGGCGACCGCGCTGTTCGCCAACTCGCCCTTCACCGAAGGCAAGCCGAACGGCTTTCTCTCCTTCCGCTCGGAAATCTGGCGCGACACCGATAACGCGCGCTCCGGCATGCTGCCATGGGCGTTCGAATCCGGCATGGGCTTCGAGCGCTGGGTCGACTATGCGCTCGACGTGCCCATGTATTTCGTCAAGCGCGGCGATGAATATATCGACGTCTCCGGCTCCTCGTTCCGCGCCTTCTTCGAAGGCCGCAACAACCGCTTGCCGGGCGAGCGGCCGACGCTGTCGGATTGGGCCAACCATCTCTCCACGATCTTTCCGGAAGTGCGGCTGAAGCGTTATCTGGAAATGCGCGGCGCCGACGGCGTGCCCTGGGAGCGGCTGCCGGCGCTGCCGGCGTTCTGGGTCGGCCTGCTCTATGACGACGTCAGCCTCGATGCCGCCTGGGACATCGCCAAGAGCTGGACCGCGTATGATCGTCAGGCGCTGCGCGACGACGTGCCGCGTTTCGGCTTCAAGTCGCGTATCCGTGACCGCTATCTCTTCGAGATCGCCCGGGAGTGTTTGAAGATCGCGCATGAAGGCCTGAGGCGGCGCGGCCATCTCGATCGTCTCGGCCGCGACGAGAGCCGGCATCTGGAGCCGCTGGACCGCACGATTGGGTGCGGGCACACGCCGGCGGAAGAGATGCTTGAGAAATTTAATGGTCCCTGGAACCGTTCGGTGGAGCCGGTTTACGAGGAATATGCGTTCTAGATCAGGGCATTGAACGGCGTTCATCGGCCGTACAGGTTGCCGGCGCTCAAATGTGGAACCCGCGAGGTCCTCGCGGGCGGATGAGAATTCGAAAGCAGTAACACCGATGCGAAGTGGCCGCCTGTTCGGGGCGTGGTTGGTTGCGCTCGCCCTCTGGGCGGCAACCCTTCCAGTGCCCGCATTGGCGCAGGCCAATTTCGACCGGCCCGGCGGCGACTATCTGAGCTCGCCGGTCAATTCAGGCGATCCCGCCGACTGTGCGCTGGTCTGCGAGCGCGACCGCCGCTGCCGCGCCTGGACCTTTGCCTATCCGACCGACGCGGCCGGCGGCGCGGTGTGCTGGCTCAAGAGCAGCGTGCCGGCGCGGGTGCAGGACAATTGCTGCGTGTCCGGCGTGCGCGGCGCCGGCGTGGTCGAGCCGCGCACCAGCGGGGTGGAAACCTCGATCGATCGTTCCGGCGGCGATCTGAGACACTTCGAGCTCAACGGGCGCGACGGCGGCGACGAAGCGTGCAAGGCCGCCTGCACCGCCGACAGCAAATGCCGCGCCTGGACCTACGCCCGCCCCGGCTATGCCGGCAAGGACGCGCAATGTTTCCTGAAGAAGGAAATCAAGCCGCCGCGAAGGAAGGCGGGGTTTACGTCGGGCGTGGTGCGGTAGTCCGTCGAGCGCCATGTGTTATGCCGTCATTGCGAGGAGCGTAGCGACGAAGCAATCCAGCTTTCTTGTCGCGACAAAGGAAGCTGGATTGCTTCGCTTCGCTCGCAATGACGATGTGGGTCAACCGGCGTTAGCCGGCAGTACTGTCACCTCCGGCCACAACGCCTTCCAGCGCGCCGCCTTCGCAGCGTAACTCTCCGCGGAAAAATTCGGCCCGGGATTCGGCCGCACGATCAATCCGGCGGCGTCGTCGAATCCGTCCGGCGCATACACCTGATATCCCTCACGCGTTCGCCGCAGCCCGATGCGCGTATTCCTGGTCAGGAATCGGTCAATGCCGTCGGTCGAGCAGGCGAGCGGCGGATAGGGCAGGCCGTGCTTCTCAGGATACCAGAGATGCACCCGCGCCTGGTTGCGCGCCTCCACTTTCACGCGGAGCTTTCTGAACGCCATGCTCAGCCGGCGGATCACGTTATCCTCGGCCTCCCACGATGTGTCGCGGTCGAAATAGAACACGTCGTAATCGGCAATCCCGTAATCGACCGCGCGCCCCGTCAGCACGTTCCAGACGGTTTGCACGAGGCAGCCCGAGACGAGCCAGGCATCGGGGAGGGCGAGATGAAACAATTCGTCCGCAATGACCTTGTTCGCGGGATTGCGCAGCGCGGCGGCGATGAATTCGTCGGAGGTCATGAAAAACGATCCGCAAAAATCGGTAAGGAAAGCAAAGGCACGCTTGCGCAACTAACGAAACGACTAGCCCGCCTCATATTCCTTCACCGCCGACTTCGACGCCAGCGAGCGCCAGCGGCGGCGCAGCAGCGGCTCGACATGGCTGCGCGTGGCCTTGGACAGATGGATCAGGACCGTCGGATAGTCGCGGTAGTGATCGGTGAAGTAAAAAATCTTCGGCTGGCTTTCGATCAAGATCTCGCGCTCGTCCAGGGGCACGCCGAGCATGACCAGCGTCTCGTCGTCTTCCCTTAAGCGCGCCAGCAGTTTCTTGCGCACCTTGAGCGCAGGCGTGCCGTAGGACGTGCCGTCCTCGACCTCCGGCCACGTCAGCGCAATTTTTCTGACGTCGTCGAAGGTCACGCCAATCCTCACTGCACGGCGGTGAAAAACCGCTCGAGGCGGAAGCCCGCCAGCCAGGTCCATACCGGCTGGCTGCGCATGCCCATGTCCCAGGAGCCGACCACGGCATCGGCGCGCCCGATCAGATTGTCGATCGGCAATAACCCCACGCCGCCGTCGCGCACGGCGACGCGGCTGTCGGCGGAATTGTCGCGGTTGTCGCCGAGCACGAACAGCATGCCAGGCGGCACCGTCACCTCGGGCGTGTTGTCGAGCCGGCCGTTATCGCGGATCTTGTAGATCGCATGCTCGACGCCGTTCGGCAGCGTCTCGATGTAGCGGTTGGCCTTCTCGGTGTAGCCGCGATCGTCCTCGGCCTCGCCGACGCCGTCGGGGCGAAGCGAAGCGGCATGGTCATTGATGAAGAGCTGGCCTTGCCGCATCTGCACGCGGTCGCCGGGCAGCCCCACCACGCGCTTGACCCAAGCCTGCGAGCGATCGCCCGGCCAGCGGAACACGACGACGTCGCCGCGCTTGGGCGTCTCGCCGAACAGGCGGCCGGTTTCCGGCAGCGTGATCTGGATCGGCAGCGACGCCGCGCCATAGCCATAGGGGAATTTCGAGGCGACCAGCGCATCGCCGATCAACAGCGTCGGCTCCATCGAGCCCGACGGCACATAGAAGGGTTCTGCGATCGCGCCCTTGGCGAGGAACACGCAGGCGACGATCGCCGCGAACTGCGCGATCTGGCCGCGCCAGGTGAAAGATTTGTTGCTGGACGTTTCGCTGTTGCTCACGAGCCGGTACCTCCTACCGTGATGCGCTCCATGCGCAGCGTCGGCTGACCGACGCCGACCGGCACGCCCTGGCCGTTCTTGCCGCAGGTGCCGATGCCGGTGTCGAGCGCGAGATCGTTGCCGATCATGGTGATGCGATTGAGGTCGGTCGGGCCGTTGCCGATCAGCATCGCGCCCTTGAGCGGCGCGCCGATCTTGCCGTTCTCGATGCGATAGGCCTCGGTGCACTGGAACACATATTTGCCGGAGGTGATGTCGACCTGGCCGCCGCCGAAATTGGCGGCGAACACGCCGTTCTTCACCGAGGCGATGATTTCGGCGGGATCGCGCTCGCCCGCCAGCATGTAGGTGTTGGTCATGCGCGGCATCGGCACATGGGCATAGCCCTGGCGGCGGCCGTTGCCGGTCGGCTTCATGTTCATCAGCCGCGCGTTCTGGCGGTCCTGCATGTAGCCGACGAGGCGGCCGTCCTCGATCAGCACGGTGCGGTTGGTCGGCGTGCCCTCGTCGTCGATGGAAAGAGAGCCGCGCCGCGAGGACATCGTCCCGTCATCGACCACGGTGACGCCCCTAGCGGCGACCTGCTGGCCCATCAGTCCGGCAAACGCTGAGGTCTTCTTGCGATTGAAATCGCCCTCGAGCCCATGGCCGACGGCTTCATGCAGCATCACGCCGGGCCAGCCGGCGCCCAGCACGACGTCCATCTCGCCGGCCGGCGCGGGAACGGATTCCAGATTCACCAGCGCCTCGCGCAGCGCGCCGTCGGCCGCCTCGCGCCAGCTCTTGGTTTCGATGAAGCGCGCATAACCCTCGCGCCCGCCATAGCCCTTCGAGCCGCTCTCCTGCCGGTCGCCTTGGCCAGCGACGACGGAAATATTGACGCGCACCAGCGGACGAATGTCGCGATAAGCCTCGCCGTCGGGCCGCAGGATCTCCACCACCTGCCAGGTCGCGCCAAGGCTGACCGTCACCTGCCGCACCCGCGGATCCTTGTCGCGCACATAGGCGTCGATCTCCGCCAGCAGCTTTACCTTGGTCTCGAAGCCCGGCGCATCCAGAGGATTATCGTCTCCATAGAGCTTCACATTGGTATGCGCCGGCGGCGCCGCGAACGTGCCGGTGTAGCCGCCGCGCACCGCCGCCACCGCATCCGCCGCGCGGATCAGCGCCGGCAGCGACACGTCGGAGGAATGCGCGTAGCCAACGGCATCGTCCTTTACCGCGCGCAAGCCAAAGCCTTGCGAAGTGTCATAGGTCGCCTGCTTCAGCCGCCCATTGTCGAACATCAGCGCTTCGCTCTGTCCATATTCCAGGAACAGCTCGCCATCGTCGGCCCCCGAAAGCCCCCGCGCGACCTCGCGGCGGACGGCATCGCGGTCGAGATTGGCGCGGTCGAGCAGGGAGGTGGTGGCGGGATTGGACATTACGGCTCCGACACAAAAATCATGTCGCCCCGGCGCATTCCGGGACGACAATGAAGATAGGCACTCTGGCAGCAAATAGGGAGGGCGTATGGCGTAAGGTTTCGTTCAACCCTATGGCAACTTGTCATACCCGTCCGACAGCCCGTTCAGGCTGAGCGGAAAGCCGATCCCCTCTTCCGGCGTCTCGAAGATGATGAAGGTCGCGGTTTTCGCGGCCTTGAGCTGGCCAAGCAGCTTGTCGTCCATCATCACCTCGGCGACGCAGCCATTGGGCAGGCAGCGGACGAAGCCGGCGCGGCCGACGTCCTGGTTGTCGAGTTTCAAGCCCAGGCCCGAGGGCAGCAGCACACCAAGCGGAGCCACCACGCGCATCAGCTTGCTCTTCTGATCGGCGGTTTTCAGCACGATCACCGTCAGGCCCGCATTGGAGCGATCCTCGGCCACCACGCTCTGGATCAGGGCGCATTGCTCGCCCTGCGCGCCCGGCGGGGTGTCGCAGCGGATTTGCCAGTCGCCATGCACCGAGCGCACGGCGCCTTGCGCATGCGCCGCCTGGGTCAGGGCGAACATCAGGGCGAGGCCCAGAAGGGCGTCCGTGAGGCGGAAAAATATTTCCGCGTGCGACGCCTTGCGGGCTACAGCCTTGGATGTCGCTTGCCGCTTGAAAAGCCGCATCCGGGTCGATCCTTCGATAAAGGCCGGGTTCGTCAGCGGTATTTTCCGCCCCTGACCGGCTCAACACTGGACTGATACTCAAATATCGGCGCCTTGAAGGCGTCCTGCATACCATTTCGCATCTGGAAATGGACCGTTCCACCGGCCGAATCAGCAGCCTCGGAAGCGCGCCTTCCGTGGGTACATCCGGCAATCCGGCTGTCAAGCGCTCGTCATGATGGAAAAAGCGTCTTTTGCCTGATTTCTCGGAAAAAATCGGCATCCACCGCCGTGTGCCCCGCGTCCCGCTTTGTCCCCACTACTGCATTGCGAGCGCCTGCGAATTATGGTTTGAGAGGCTGGATTTGGACGCGTTCTAGCGATCTGGCCCCGGCGGTTCTAAGGTAATCCCAAGACCCTCCCAAGGCCGTTTGTCAGGGGGCGGATCGTGCCGCATTGGACGCCGTCCGGCGCCATGCTTTGGGGAACTTCTTTAGGGAGCGCAGGCGACATGAAGATGTCGAAGATTGGCCATCGGCTCATGGGTTTGGCGGTGGCAGGCGCGGCACTAGCGGCCGGCGGTGTGGCTTTCGCCAACGAACTCGGTCAGCCGGCGCCGTGGGAAATGACCCTGCAAGGATCGGCCTCGCCGGTGATGGACAACATCACCTGGTTCCACAATTTCCTGCTCGGGCTCATCACCGTCATCACGCTGTTCGTGCTGGCGCTGTTGGTCGTGGTCGTGATCAAGTTCAACGCGAGGAGCAACCCGACCCCCTCCCGCACTACGCACAACACGCTGATCGAAGTGGCCTGGACGCTGATCCCGGTGTTGATCCTGGTCGGCATCGCGGTGCCCTCGTTCCGCCTGCTGTTCCTCCAGCTCGACGTGCCGAAGGCGGACCTCACCGTGAAGGCCACCGGCAAGCAGTGGTACTGGAGCTATTCGTACCCGGATAACGGCAAGTTCGAATTCGATTCGCTCCTGGTGCAGGACAAGCAGCCGCGGCTGCTTGGCGTCGACAATGAAATGGTGGTGCCGGTCAACAAGGTCGTCCGCATCCAGACCACGGGCGCGGACGTGATCCACGCCTTCGCGGTGCCGGCCTTCGGCATCAAGATCGATTCGATCCCCGGCCGCCTCAACGAGACCTGGTTCAAGGCTACCAAGACCGGCATGTTCTACGGCCAGTGCTCGGAGCTGTGCGGCAAGGACCACGCCTTCATGCCGATCGCGGTGCGCGTGGTGAGCGACCAGGAGTTCGCGGCTTGGGTCGAGACCGCAAAGAAGAAGTATGCGACCAACCCGGGCAACACCTTTGCCTCGGCGGGCGCGGCCGCGCAGTAGACTGACGCGGCTTTAGGGACAAGGGCGACGGGACCGGCACGGTCCCACAAGGGACTGCAAGGCAGGATTGAAGAAGATGGCAACTTCCGCAGCGACACACGACGCACACGCCCATGACGATCATGCGCACGCCCATCCGACCGGATGGCGGCGCTGGGTGTATTCGACCAATCACAAGGACATCGGCACGATGTACCTGGTGTTCGCGGTCATCGCCGGCTGCATCGGCGCGGCGATGTCGATCGCCATCCGCATCGAGCTGATGTATCCGGGCATCCAGATCTTCCACGAAACCCATACCTTCAACGTGTTCGTGACCTCGCACGGTCTGATCATGATCTTCTTCATGGTCATGCCGGCGATGATCGGCGGCTTCGGCAACTGGTTCGTCCCGTTGATGATCGGTGCGCCCGACATGGCGTTCCCGCGCATGAACAACATCTCGTTCTGGCTGCTGCCGGCCTCCTTCGCGCTGCTGTTGCTGTCGACCTTCGTCGAGGGTGAGCCGGGCGCCAATGGCGTCGGCGCGGGCTGGACGATCTACGCGCCGCTGTCGACTTCGGGCCATCCGGGTCCGGCGGTGGACTTCGCGATCCTGTCGCTGCACCTTGCCGGTGCCTCGTCGATCCTCGGCGCCATCAACTTCATCACCACCATCTTCAACATGCGCGCGCCGGGCATGACCCTGCACAAGATGCCGCTGTTCGTATGGTCGATCCTGGTGACGGTGTTCCTGCTCCTGCTGTCGCTGCCGGTGCTCGCCGGCGCCATCACCATGCTGCTCACCGACCGCAATTTCGGCACCACCTTCTTCGCCGCAGACGGCGGCGGCGACCCCGTGCTGTTCCAGCACCTGTTCTGGTTCTTCGGTCATCCCGAGGTGTACATCCTGATCCTGCCCGGCTTCGGCATGGTCAGCCAGATCGTCTCCACCTTCTCGCGCAAGCCCGTGTTCGGCTATCTCGGCATGGCCTACGCCATGGTCGCGATCGGCGGCATCGGCTTCGTGGTGTGGGCGCACCACATGTACACGGTCGGCATGTCCTCGGCGACGCAGGCCTACTTCGTGGCCGCCACCATGGTGATCGCGGTGCCAACAGGCGTGAAGATCTTCTCCTGGATCGCCACGATGTGGGGCGGCTCGATCGAGTTCAGGACGCCGATGGTCTGGGCGATCGGCTTCATCTTCCTGTTCACCGTCGGCGGCGTCACCGGCGTCGTGCTGGCCAACGCGGGCGTCGACCGCGTGCTGCAGGACACCTATTACGTCGTCGCGCACTTCCACTACGTGCTGTCGCTCGGCGCCGTGTTCGCGATCTTCGCCGGCTGGTACTACTGGTTCCCGAAGATGTCGGGCTACATGTACTCGGAAGCGATCGGCAAGGCGCATTTCTGGTTCACCTTCATCGGCGTGAACCTGGTGTTCTTCCCGCAGCACTTCCTCGGCCTGTCGGGCATGCCGCGCCGCTATGTCGACTATCCGGATGCGTTCGCCGGCTGGAACCTGGTCTCCTCGATCGGCTCCTACATCTCCGGATTTGGCCTGTTGATCTTCATCTACGGCGTCATCGAGGCCTTCGCGCGCAAGCGGCAGGCAGCCGACAATCCCTGGGGCCCCGGCGCCACCACGCTGGAATGGACGCTGTCCTCACCGCCGCCCTTCCACCAGTTCGAAGTGCTGCCGAAGGTGCAGTAAGCGATATCGCGGCGCGCCTTCGGGCGCGCTGCAGCTTTTAACTTAGCGAGAAAACGACTTGTCGGTTGTCGATCACAACGCCATCGAACTGGCCCCGCGGATTTCCGAGGCCGAAGTCGGCGACTACATCGCCCTGCTGAAGCCGCGCGTAATGTCGCTCGTGGTGTTCACCGCGCTGGTCGGCCTGATGATTGCGCCCGGGCATGTGCATCCGGTGCTGGCTTTCACCGCGATCCTCTGTATTGCGGTCGGCGCCGGCGCATCCGGCGCGCTGAACATGGCCTATGAGAGCGACATCGACGCGCTGATGACGCGCACGGCCAACCGGCCGATCCCGCGCGGCCGCATCACCAGCGGCGAAGCGGCGGCCTTTGGGCTGACGCTCGCGTTCTTCTCGGTGATGACGCTCGGCATCCTCGTCAATTTGGTGGCCGGCGCGCTGCTGGCCTTCACCATCTTCTTCTATGTCGTGATCTACACCATCGGCCTGAAGCGCTGGACCGCGCAGAACATCGTGATTGGCGGTGCCGCCGGCGCGCTGCCGCCGGTGGTGGCCTGGGCCGCGGCGACCGGCTCGCTCTCGGTCGAGCCGTGGCTGCTGTTCGCCATCATCTTCTTCTGGACCCCGCCGCATTTCTGGGCGCTGGCGCTGTTCCGCAGCGACGACTATGCCCGTGCCGGCGTGCCGATGCTCCCCGTGGTCGCCGGCCCCGACGCGACACGGCTGCAGATCCTGCTCTACACCATCGTGCTGGTGGCGGTGGCATTGTCGCCCTGGCCGCTCGGCTATTTCAGCGCGGTCTATGGCGTGACCTCGCTGTTGCTCGGCGCCGGCATGCTGTGGCTTGCGATTGACGTCTATCGCCTGCGCGAGGGCGTCGCCGCTGCGCGCGCCACGCGGAAACTCTTTGCCTTTTCGATCCTTTATCTGTTCGCGCTGTTCGCGGTCCTCCTCGCCGAGGTCGTGTTCCGCGCCGTTGCTCCTTTGGTCTGGTAGGGGGCGCATGGGACGCGAATGGACGAGCAACAGAAGCAGGAAGGTATCGTCCTCACCGAGGCGCAGAAGCGCAGCCGTCGGCACCGCTCGATCGCCATTGCGCTTGCGCTCGGCGTTCTCGTCCTGCTGTTCTTCGCGGTCACCCTGGTCAAGGGGCCGGCCGTGCTCATCCGGCCGATGTGAGTGACATGGAACGGCAGGTCACCCAGCAACAGTCCCGCAAGCCGCGCCTTGGTCGCGACGCGCTCGTCGCGTCGATCTGCGGCTTTGTCGTGGTGCTGATGGTCGGCGCGTCCTACGCCGCCGTGCCCTTCTACAACTGGTTCTGCCGCGTCACCGGCTTCAACGGCACCACGCAGGTCGCAACCGCGGCGCCGTCTTCCGGCCCGCTGGGGCGCAAGATCGCCGTGCGCTTCGACGCCAATGTCGGCCCCGGCCTGCCCTGGAAGTTCGAGCCGGAGCAGACCGAGATCGAGATCCCGATCGGGCAGGTCGTAACCGTCTTCTACACCGTCACCAATCAGGCGGCGCGCACCACGACCGGCCAGGCGGCCTACAACGTTGCGCCGCTGACGGTCGGGGCCTATTTCCAGAAGATCAACTGCTTCTGCTTCACTGAACAGACTATGGCGCCGGGCGAAAAGCGCGAGATGCCGGTCGTGTTCTATGTCGATCCGGCGCTCGCGGCCGATGCCGAGAATGACGGGCTCAACACCATCACGCTGTCCTACACCTTCTATCCCGTGCGCGACCCCGTAGCCAAACCGCTTGCGGCAGGCGAAGGCGACAAGCGCAAGGGCAACCTTTGACGATTTGACCGACACCGTGCCTTGAGGGCGCGACTTACTGGGGAGACTGCAATGGCCGCACAAGCCAAGCATCACGACTACCACCTCGTCGATCCGAGCCCGTGGCCGGTGGTAGGCTCGATCTCGGCCTTCATCATGGCCGTCGGCGCGATCGCGTGGATGCATCACATGTTCTCGGCCGCGCCGATCGTGTTCGGCATCGGCAGCGTGGGTGTGCTCTACACCATGGCGAGCTGGTGGACCGACGTGATGAAGGAAGCCCAGTACAAGGGCGACCACACCCGCGTGGTGCAGATCAGCCATCGCTATGGCATGATCCTGTTCATCGCTTCCGAAGTGATGTTCTTCGTCGCCTGGTTCTGGGCCTTCTTCAACTCCGCCCTGTTCCCGGCCGACGCCGTGCACGCCACGCGCGACGCGATCTTCGGCTGCGGCCCCGGCACCGCCGCGGGCGCCTGCGCCGTGCCCGGCACCTGGCCGCCGAAGGGCATCGAGACCTTCGATCCCTGGCACCTGCCGCTGCTCAACACGCTGCTGCTGCTGACCTCGGGCACCACGGTGACCTGGGCGCACCACGCGCTGCTCGAGAATGACCGTCAGGGCCTGAAATACGGCCTGATCCTCACGGTGGTACTCGGCGCCTGCTTCACCTGCGTGCAGGCCTATGAATATGCCCACGCCGCGTTCCACTTCTCCGGCAACATCTATGGCGCGACCTTCTTCATGGCGACCGGCTTCCACGGCTTCCATGTGCTTGTCGGCACCGTGTTCCTGCTGGTCTGCCTGTTCCGCGCCTATGCCGGCCACTTCACGCCGAAGCAGCACCTCGGCTTCGAGTTCGCCGCATGGTACTGGCACTTCGTCGACGTGGTCTGGCTGTTCCTGTTCGTCTGCATCTATGTGTGGGGCCGCGGCGCCGAAGTCGCCGGCCACGCCGCGCACTGATCGCATAGCGTTTCCAAGCGAAGTGGGCACCGGTTCGCGTAAAGGAAACGCGTCAAACAAAATGAGATTGTGCTAGAAAGGGCGGCCGCAGGGCCGCCCTTTTTTCTTACCTCTCCCCTTGTGGGAGAGGGTCGCCTCGCGCAGCGAAGCGCGGTGAGGGGT
>DATEJC010000409.1:0-8631 GCA_035278345.1 Bradyrhizobium sp.
ACCGCGGGCGGTCCGCTCGATCATACCCACATCTTCGCCACCTGGGCGTTCCGCGTCGGCATCGAGGGCAGCGACATCCCGCTCGGCGCCAGCGTTTCCTTGTTCATGGTGCCGATCCTGGCGGTCGCAGCGATCTTCATCCTGCGCGACATCTCAAAACGCGGGAATGAAGCCTGATGAGCACGATCACGATCGACAAGGCCGGACCGACCCGCAAGACCAAGTACGGCAGCATGAGCCGCGACCGCGCCTGGGCGCTGCGCTGGTCCTATTTCTTCCTGATTATCTTCGCGATTTTTTCGCTGACGCCACCGATCTACATGCTTATCACGTCGATGAAGAGCAGCGCGGAGATTTCGGCGGCAACCAATCCGTGGTGGGTTTTCCACCCGACGCTCGACAACTATATCGGTCTGCTGACCTCGAACCAGTTCCTGCGCTTCTTCTGGAATTCGGCGATCGTCTCCATCATCGTCGTCACCCTCACCATGCTGATTTCGGTGCCGGCGGCGTTTGCGCTGGCGCGGATGCGGTTCTGGGGGTCCACCGTTCTCGCCACCGGCGTCTTCCTGACCTATCTCATTCCCGAGACCCTGCTGTTCATTCCGTTGTTCAAGATGTTCGCCGTCATCGGCGACTTTACCGGGATCCAGCTGATCAACAGGTGGTACGTACTGCTGATCCTCTATCCGACGCTGACGGTGCCGTTCTGCACCTGGATCATGATCGGCTATTTCGCTTCGATCCCGAAGGAGCTTGATGAAGCCGCCATCATCGACGGCGCCTCCTGGTTCCAGACGCTGACGCGGATCTTCATTCCGGTAGCGCTGCCGGGTCTGATCGCGGCGACGATCTTCGCCTTCACCGTCTCCTGGGCGCAGTTCCTGTATCCGCTGGTGTTCACCACCTCGACCGACCAACTGGTGATGCCGGTCGGAATCATCACCACGCTGATCAAGGGCGATGTCTTCAACTGGGGACAGATCATGACCGGCGCGCTGCTCGGCGCCGCCCCGCCCCTGATCATCTACGCCTTCCTGATGGACTACTACATTGCCGGCCTCACCGCCGGTGCGACGAAGGGTTGAGGGACTCATGGCCGAAGTAAATCTGCGCAAAGTTGTCAAGCGTTACGACGAGGTCGAAGCGGTGCGCGGCATCGATCTCGACATTGCCGACCATGAGTTCGTCGTTCTCGTTGGCCCCTCCGGCTGCGGCAAGTCCACCACCCTGCGGATGATCGCAGGCCTGGAGGACATTTCCGGCGGCGATATTCTCATCGGCGGCGACGTCGTCAACGATGTGCCGCCGAAGGATCGCGACATCGCGATGGTGTTCCAGAACTACGCGCTCTACCCGCACATGACCGTCGCCGAAAACATGTCGTTCGGGCTGCGGCTGAAGCGTTATCCCAAGGCCGAGATCAAGTCGGGAGTCGACGAGGCCGCGCGCATGCTCGATATCGTTGAGCTCATCGACCGCAAGCCGAAGCAGCTGTCCGGCGGCCAGCGCCAGCGCGTCGCCATGGGCCGCGCCATCGTGCGCAATCCGAAAGTGTTCCTGTTCGATGAGCCTTTGTCGAACCTCGACGCCAAGCTGCGCGTGCAGATGCGCATCGAGATCAAGAAAGTGCACCAGAAGGTTCGCACCACGACGGTCTACGTCACGCACGACCAGGTCGAGGCGATGACCCTGGCCGACCGGGTCGTCGTGATGAACCACGGCCGCATCGAGCAGATCGGCACGCCCACCGAGCTCTATCACAAGCCGGCGACACGCTTTGTCGCGAGCTTCATCGGCTCGCCCGCGATGAATTTCATCCCGTGCCAGCTCGAGGAGGCCGGCGGCAAGCCGCAGATCCGCCTCAGCGACAAGATCGCCTTTCCGCTGCCGCCGGCCCGCGCGGCGCGCTACCAGAAAATTCCGCGTACCGACAAATTGCTGCTCGGCATTCGCCCCGAGCATGTCACCGAGGCCAGTGCGCATGTCGAGCCCGGCGTTGAACCTTTCGATGCCGTGCTCGATGTCACCGAGCCGATGGGCATGGAGACGCTGATTTATTTCAATCTGCACGGCGCCCAGGTCTGCGGCCGGGTCAATCCCAATGCCGGCGCGCAGGACGGCGCCCCGCTCCGATTGGCTGTGGACCTCAACAACATGCATTTGCTAAACGAGGTGACCGGCGCCGTCCTTTGACGGCGCAAAAGGCATCACCAAGGGCAGGAAATGGCGTCCAACAAGAAGAAGATCTTCATCACGGAGTCGTTCTCGCAGGCCGGCCGGACACTTCTCGGCCAACGCGACGACATCGAGATGGTTGAATTCCCCAACATGATCTCGGCCGGGGATTTCCAGGCCAAGCTACGCGAGCACGCGCCCGTCCATGGCGTGGCGCTTGGCGCCACCCGCTTCGGCGAGATCGAGCTCGAAGCCTCCGGCGACATGAAGGTGGTGACGCGCATCGGCGTCGGCTTCGACGCCGTCGACGTGCCGGCGCTCAGCAAGCGCAAGGTGCCGTTAATGGTGGCGGGCACGGCCAATTCGCCCTCGGTGGCGGAGCACGCCGTGTTCATGATGCTGACGCTTGCGAAGCGGGCGTACGAAATGGATTCCATCGTCAAGGACAACAAATGGGCCACGCGGCTCGGCCTGCTGCCCTATGATCTCTTCGGCAAGACCGTGCTGGTCATTGGCTTCGGCCGCATCGGTACCCGCACCGCCAAGCGGTGTCTGGCGATGGAAATGAATGTTCTGGTCTACGATCCCTACAAGCCTGCGGCCGATATCAAGGCCGCCGGCTGCGAGCCGGTTAGCAGCCTCGAGGCCAGCCTGCCCCGCGCCGATTTCGTCAGCATTCATTGCCCAAAAAATCTCGAAACGGTCGGCATGTTCAATGCCGCCAGGCTCAAGCTGATGAAGCCGACCGCCTACCTCGTCAACACCGCCCGCGGCGGCATAGTCGACGAAAAAGCGCTGCATGAGGCGCTGGTGTCGAAGAAGCTCGCCGGCGCCGGCCTCGACGTGTTCGAGCAGGAGCCGCCACCGGCCGGGCATCCGTTGCTGGCATTGCCCAACGTCATCACGGCGCCGCATGTCGCCGGCGTGACTCGCGAAGCGGTCGATCGCATGAGCCAGCAAACCGCGCTCAACATCCTGAGTGCTCTGGACGGCACGCCGATCCGGGCGAACGTGATTAATCAGGACGTGCTCGGCTGATCGTCTGACGCGGACCCGCGCCCGCGCGGCCGGGCGCCCTTGTATTGAAGTGGGTGTCCCATGGCATTCAAGGAATACGCTCAGCATGACGCGGTCGGCCTTGCCGATCTGGTGCGGAAGAAAGAGGTCAGTGCGGGGGAACTGCTCGATGAAGCGATCGCGCGGACCGCGAAGGTTGATCCCCAGATCAACGCGGTCGTGGTCAAGCACTATGACTACGCCAAGAAGCAGGTCGAGGGCGGCTTGCCTGACGGTCCCTTCACCGGCGTGCCGTTCCTTCTGAAGGATCTCGACCTGCTGCAGGGCACCGTCACGACGTTCGGCGCCAGCATCTACCGTAACAATGTCGCCGGTCATTCCGGCACCCTCGCCCGGCGTTTCCTCGATACGGGCGTTGCGATCTTCGGCAAGAGCTCGAGCCCGGAACTCGGCCTGATGCCGACTACGGAATCACGCCTGTTCGGCCCGACCCGCAATCCCTGGAATCCTGCGCATTCTTCCGGCGGATCGTCCGGTGGGGCAGCAGCGGCTGTCGCCGCGCGCATCCTGCCCATGGCGCATGCCAGCGACGGCGGCGGCTCGATCCGCATCCCCGCTTCGGCCTCTGGCGTGTTCGGCCTGAAGCCGACCCGCGCGCGCAATCCGCTCGGGCCCGACCGTGGCGAAGGCTGGGGCGGCTTCTCCTGCGGCCATGTGGTGAGCATCAGCGTGCGCGACAGCGCGGTCATGATGGACGCCATTCACGGGCCGGAGACGACCAGCCTCTATGTCGCGCCGGCGCCGGAGCGGCCGTTCTCGCAGGAAGTCGGCCGCGATCCCGGTCGCTTGCGCATCGCCTTCACCGATCGCTCGCCTTATGGCGACGCCATCGACCCCGAAATCGCTGCTGCCGTGCGCGACGTCGCGGGGATGCTGGATAAACTCGGCCATCACGTCGAGGAGCGCGCGCCGAAGCTTCCGGCCGATCCGGCCCCCGTGATGGCGGTTATCGTCGGCGCCAATACGGCGCTCACCGTCCGGATGGCTGAAGCCGTATTCGGTCGCGAGATGACGACCGACGATTTCGAAGGCCTGACCATGGCGATGAGCCACAATGCGCAGAAGGCCAGCGCCACCGATTACGTCGCGGCTCAGCTCGATGCTTTCCGCATTGCGCGCGCGCTCGCCGAATTCTTCGAGACTTGCGACGTGTTCCTGTGTCCGACGCTGTGCTTGCCGCCGGTGAAGATCGGCGAACTCGACACCATGGCGAACGACCTCTCGAGCATCAGCCCGATCCTTCGCCGCTACATGCCTGCTACCGCGATGTTCAACATGTCCGGACAGCCGGCGATGAGCGTGCCGCTCGCCTGGAACAAGGCGGGATTGCCGCTCGGCATGATGTTCTCTGCCCGGCTCGGCGATGAGGCGACCTTATTTCGCCTCGCGGGCCAGCTCGAGCAGGCGCGGCCCTGGAAGGACAAGCTGCCGCCGGTATGTGCGTAAGCAGGCCCTTCCGCGACGCCAAAACTCAGCCTCATTCGGGCGCGAGGAAGGGAAACCGGCGCGGCAACGGGGACACCGGTTCCGCTGACGGAGTTCATATCCGGAGGCCCGATCGTGGATAGCAGCGATCCGACTGACCATGCACTGGCGGCCATCGCCAGCATTCGCGACAACGCCGAAGATGGGGCGGCGCTTCAGCCGCAGAGCGAGGCTGAGAAGCACGCTATCGCCGTCATCGAGGACAAGCCGCTGGCGCCGGAACATGACCCCGACAGTTACTTCAAGGTCGGTCCGGGACCAATGGCTTCGATCCGTTTCAAATGGACGGTTCGGCGCGGCAATGATGACGACTACTTTGTCGACGAGACCATCGGCGATAATTCCGCAGCCATCACCTCCGGCCCGATGAGCCGCGAAGCGGCGGTCCAGATGGTTGACGAGCGCGAGGCCGATGCGCGCCGGCGGTTCGAGGATCTGCGCAATGAGATGGCGGGACGCAGCGCCATCGCCAACGTCTTGAGAGGCGACGGCGACGCCTGACCCGGCAAGGGCAGTTTCCGCAAGGTTGACGCTGCGTGGTTCGACCGAATGCGGCAGCCTGCGCTTTTCCGCGGAATTGACGGCATTTTCGCTCGAACCTAGATACGTCCGCCGACTGGATTGAACCGAGGCCGCGTAACTACCGACTTATGGTTTGAAAGTGACCTAGGTCACGCTGTTTGATACCGGCGAAGTCTAGAGCTTCCGGCCGGGATTCCCTGTTCAGGAGGTCATTGATGAAGAAGCTCATGGCTGTTGCCGCCCTGTTGCTGGCCAGCAGTGCAGCACAGGCCCAGTACACCTTCGAATATGGCGGCAAGACCATCCGCGTCGATCCTGACCGCGGCACCGTGCAGATTCCGGGCGTGTACGACAACACCAAGAAGGCAAAGAAGTCGAAGAGCGACGAGGCCCCGGCTGCCAAGTCGACGCAGCCGGAGACGACGACCACGACAGCTGCGCCGCCTCCTGCCGCTCCGGCTGGACAACAACCGGCCGCAGCGGCCGTACCGCCGGCACTTCCGCCCGCGCCTGCGACGATTGCTGCGCCCGCAGCGCCGCCCATCCAGGCACCACTCCCGCCGCCGCTCGCTGCAGCCGGCAATCAGTCGACGACCAGTCCGCCGCCTCCGCCTGTGCAGCAAACGGTTGAGCCCGCGCCCGCAGCTGCACCTCCCTCGCCTGCATCAACTGTCGCCGTAGCGCCGCCGCCTGCGGCCCAAGCCGCTCCGGCACCGCGGGCGCCGGCCGTGGCGAGCAATTCGCCGATCGGGGTCTGGTTGACCGAGGAAAAGGAAGGCCAGGTCCGTATCGAGCAATGCGGCGCCAATCTCTGCGGCTATTCCGTGGACAAGAAGACCAACCAGAATGGCGAGCAGGTGCTGATCAACATGAAGCCCGGCAAAGACAAATGGAGCGGCCGCATCCTCGACCCCACGACCGGCAGCACCTATGATTCCACTATCGCCATGAAAGGCACCGACACTTTGCGCGTGCAGGGCTGCGCCTTTGGCGGCGTGTTCTGCGGCGGCCAGACCTGGACACGGGTGAACTAGCGGTCCGACATCCTCAATCGAAAGGCCCCGTCCCCACGGCGGGGCCTTTTCGCTGCGTGACAGCCATCACGGTACCCCGGTTCCAGGCGTGACACCTTTCGCGCCGAGGAACACCAACGGGGAAAGGTGATGACCATGAGCGTATTTCGCAAAGCCAAGCTTGCCAGTCTGCTTTTCGCCGGTCTTGCCCTGGCAACGCCCGCGGCCGCGAGCACGACGTTCGATGGCCAGTGGAACGTGCAGATCGCCTCCGCGAATTCCGCCTGCACCAATGGCGCGTCGGTTTCGATCGACATCAATAACGGGCAAGTGGCTTCGAACACGGCGAGCGTCTCGGCATCCGGCAACGTTGCCGATGCCGGCGTCATCAGCGTGACCCTGAGCTCGGGCATCAAGCGCGCGGTCGGCTTCGGCCGGCTCAGCGGCTCGTCCGGTTCCGGCACCTGGCGCGCGGCAATGTGCTCGGGCACCTGGACCGCGCAGCGCAACTGACCGCGCGACGCGGCCCCGGCCTCCTGATCACGCAGACGGCGCGACGTTGTACTCGGTGTCGGTGACGTGCTCCATCCAGGTGACGTAGCTGCCGTCGAGCGCTTCCTGCATCGCAATGTGAGTCATCGCGTTGTTTGGCGCTGCGCCGTGCCAGTGCTTCTCGCCTGGCGGAATCCAGACGACATCTCCGGGCCGGATTTCCCTCACCGGGCCGCCCTTGGCCTGCACGCGGCCAATGCCCGAAATCACGTAAAGCGTCTGGCCGAGCGGATGCGTATGCCAGGCCGTTCGCGCGCCAGGCTCGAATGAGACGCGGTTCGAGGCCACCCGCGCGGGCGCCTGGGGCTGGATGATCGGATCCTGCAGCACCGTGCCAGTGAAGGATTCCTTCGGCGCCCGGCGTGTCGGGCGGGTGCCGGCGAGATGAATTTCCATGGGTTTGTCCCTTCCTGACGATATTATTTCTTGCTGGCCGCGTAGCGCGCCTTGGTTTCGGCGTTCATGGGATAGAGGCCGGGCAGCACCGCGCCGCTGTTCACCTCGTTGACGATCCAGGCCTCCATCCGTTCCTGCTCCGGCCCCTCGGTGAGGATGGTGTCGAGCTGCGCCTGCGGGATCAGCACCGCGCCATCCTGGTCGGCGACCACGATGTCGTTGGGGAACACGGCAACGCCGCCACAGCCGATCGGCTCGCCCCAACCAACGAAAGTAAGGCCTGCCACCGATGGCGGCGCGGCATAGCCGTTGCACCACACCGGAAGATTGGTGCCGAGCACGCCTTCGAGGTCGCGCACCACGCCGTCGGTAATCAGCGCGGTGACGCCGCGCTTGACCATGCGTGCGCACAGGATGTCGCCGAAGATGCCGGCGTCGGACACACCCATCGCGTCGACAACGGCGATGCAGCCGGCCGGCATGGCCTCGATCGCAGTGCGCGTCGAGATCGGCGACGACCAGGATTCGGGCGTTGCGAGATCTTCACGCGCGGGCACGAACCGCAGCGTGAAGGCCGATCCCACCAGCCGCTTCTGTCCCGGATGCAGTGGCTTGGTGCCGCGCATCCAGACGTTCCGCAGGCCTTTCTTGAGCAGCACGGTCGTGATGGTAGCGGTGGAGATCTTGGAAAGCGTGGCGATCTGCTCGGGGGTCAGGGACATCGAAAAAACGGGCTCCGGTAGGGTAAGTTTTGCGAGCGCATCTTGCGAGGAAGGGCGCTTGCGTCAAGGGCTGTGCGATCAACCCTGCCTATCGCTGGCGTGTGGTTTAATTTATTGATGTTGCACGATCTTTTTCACGAGACGAATTCCACTCCGGCGCAAAACGCGCTAGCTTGCGCGGCGAGAATCCAAAGAAGGCCATGGCCGCGATCAATACCCTCCCGCGCCTCCTGCCGAGCGGCGATAGCGCCATCACGGTGGAGTATTCCCGCGATATCGACGACGCCGCCAACCAGCGGGTGCTCGCGCTCGACCGCGCGCTGGCGCGCGAGCCGATCGTGGGTGTGACCGAGGCGGTGCCGACCTATCGCTCGCTACTGGTGCATTACGATTCCGTACAGATCGATTTCGATGCGCTGGGCAAGCGACTGCTTGCGCTTGCGCAACTACCGACGGAGACGACCGCGACCGCGCGACGCTGGCGTATTCCCGTCGCTTATGGCGGTGAGCACGGCATCGATCTTGAGGATGTCGCCAAGGCGCTCAACGTCACGCCTGACGAAATCGTGGCGCGGCATGTCGCGGGCAATTATCGCGTGGCGATGATCGGTTTTACGCCGGGCTGGTCGTATCTGAGCGGACTGGAAAAATCGCTCCACATGTCGCGGCGACAGAATCCGCGGCTG
>DATEJC010000410.1:0-4108 GCA_035278345.1 Bradyrhizobium sp.
GCGCAACGCCTCCATCAGTACGAACCACATCACAAGGCCCGCGGCGATGACGTTGGTCGGCGCCCCCTCGAACTCCCAGCCGAGCGCGGCCGCCTTGCGGATGTTGAGCATCAGCCAGATCGCGGCGGCGAAAGTGGCCGCAAACAGCAGCAGGTCGTACCAGGGAATGCGATCAAGCGGCGCCTTGTCGCTTCCCGGAAATATCAGGAAGGTGAACGGCAGCATCAGCGCGATCAGCAGATAGAAATATTCGGTGTTGAGCTGGGTATAGTCGATGAAGAAGCGCAGCGAGAATTGCTGGTTGATGCAAAGCAGGATGGTTGCGGCGGTCGCGACCATCAGCACCCAGCGCCAGGCACCGCGCAGCGTGCGGACGCGTGTGACCTCGGATTCCTGCAAGTCCGCGGCGGCCGAAAGGTGCGGGTCGGGAAGTTCGACCTGCACCGTCGCGGCGGCGCCGGAGGTGGTGGCCTTCGAACCATCGGACGGTGCAGCGGACATTCAGATGATCCAATAGCTGGCGAAGGCCGATATCACTTACTCAAATCCGTTTGGCATATTGGCCTTGGCGAGCGCCGCGCCGCGTGCCTTCATCCAGCCGTCGAGGAAAGCTTTGTCGTCCGACGGCGGATTGCCATTGTTGTAGTCAGCCCAGGCGGAGGCCAGCACCTCCTGGCGCTTGAACAGCGCGTTGTTGTGAGCTTCCTGCTCGGCGCTCCAGTGGCCGGCTTCCTTCAGCGCCTTCACCGCACCGGCGTGCACCGGCACCACCCAGTTCTTGGTCTGGCGGGCAGCGGCAAGGCCGCCGGCGCCGGGCGCGGAGTCCTTGTAGGCGTCATAGCCGTCGATCATCGCCTTGGTGATCGAATAAATCTGATCCGCCGGCTGCGAGGCATAGGCGACGAAGATCGGGTAGGGGTAGTTGCCGAGTTCGATCGGCTTTTCCTTCGAGATGCCCGCGCCGCAGGTGGTCAGATGCGGGAAGAAGAACGAGCCGACCTTCTTCATCCGCTCCCAACCGGCGGCATCGTTCTTCGGCAATGGCGGCCAGACGATGCCGCGTGGCGAAGTTTCGGCTTCCTTGGCCGGACCCGTGATGGTGGTGGCAAAGGCCGCATCGGTGTCGTTGTTGACGAGGCCCTTCCACATCGCGCCGTAGCTGGCGAATTCGACGACCTTGACGTCCTTCTGCGTCAACCCGGCGAAGGCAAGGACCGCGAGCGAGTTCTGGTTCAGCGCGGGCGAGCCGACAACGAAGCCGACGCGCTTGCCCTTGAGGTCCTTGAGCTCCTTCACTCCGGTATCGGCGGCAACGCCGAGCGAAGCGCCATTGCAATCGACGGTCGACAGGATGAGTTGAAGTGGCTGGGGTCCCCAATCCTTGACGCCGAACTCGAACACGCCTTCCTGCGCGAAATAGGTGCCCGATCCCATGGCGGAGGCGACGGCGCGTTTGGCGCGCAGCGGCGCGAGACGGGCGACATCGTTGCCCGCCGGCAGCACGCGGACGTCGCTGCCGTACTTGTCCTTCATCATCTTGCCGACGCCGACCGTGATGTTGAAGCCGGCAGTGCCGGTATCGTAGGCAGTCATCGCCATAGTCGGCGGCAGCTTGACGTCGTCGGCGCGCGCAGGGGCGGCCGCGATCAGCGAAAGCGAAGCAAAGACGGCAGGCGAAAGCGCCAGCATACGGCGGATCATGTTTCCTCCACGTGGTTTCGCTGTGCGAAACTTGTTCTTGTTGGCTGGATCTTCATCATCGCATCGTCGCGAGATGATGTCCGAGCGATTAAACGCTCAAAGGCGTACGCGGAACAGACAGATTGTCGCAAACAAAAGTCTAACGCGCGCAGCGCGCTTCAGAATTCGACGACCGCAATCGCCTGTCCCTCAGCGACAAGATCATCAAGCTTGACGAGTATCGATTTGAGTTTTCCCGTCGCAGTCGACGCGACCGGAATTTCCATCTTCATCGCTTCAACAAATGCAATGTCGTCGCCGTCGCCGACGCTTCCGCCCACTTCCACCGGAAGTGCGCAGACGCGCCCCGCAACTTCAGTGACGATCTTGATCTCTGGCATGCCACGCTCCCCTGCCGAATGACGATGGGCATGCGCCCGACGCAACGGCTTTTTGTTGTGGCCGCAGATTGCCTGAGGTAGCTTGTTCTGCAAGTGGAATTTTATTCCGCATGACGGAATGGAGCCATTGCATGGGACGGCGCTCGGAACGGCTTAGCAAGCAGGGAATGCTCGCCAGCGATATCTCTGGCGAGGGCGATGTAATCCAGGTGGTGTCGCGCGCATTCGACGTGCTGCGCTGCTTCGAGGGGCACGAGGCGCGTCTCGGCAATCTCGAAATTTCCAACCGCTGCGGATTGCCGCGCTCGACGGTATCGCGGCTGACGCACACGCTGACGCGCATGGGCCAGCTCGTTTATCTGCCGCGAGATCAGAAGTATCGCATCGGCCCGAGCGCGGTGGCGATGAGCACCTCGATGATGAAGGGCTTGCAGCTGCGCAATTTGATCCGGCTTCGCCTGCAGGACGTCGCCGAGCACCTGCCGGGCACCGTCGGCTTCGTCATCCCGGATCGCTTCCATCTCGTCTATCTCGAATTCGCGCGCGCGGCCAATGCGCTTGGCCTGCATGAAAGCACCGGCAGCCGCATCAGCATGGCGAGCACGGCAGCGGGCAGCGCCTACCTCGCCGCTCTCGATCCCGGCGTCGGCGATGCCTTGATCAATGAAATGGAGCGCGAGGCGCCGGAGGCGGCAAAGCTCGCGCGCTCGCGCATCGAAGCCAATCGCCGCAGCCTGCGCGAAAGCGGTTACGTCACCGCCTTCGGTACCTGGAGCCCGCATATCAATGGCTGCGCCGTGCCGTTGTGGTCACCGCAGTACCAGACCTATGTCGTGGTGACGATCGGCCTGTTGTCGGCGATGTATGACGAGAAGCGCATCCACAAGGAGGCCGCGCCGCGGATGTTGGACCTTGCCGCCGCCGTCGGCGCGCTGCTCGAGGGCGACGGCGATATTTTTGCCAACCGGCTGGAGCGAAAGTCGATCGCCGTGCCGGCGCACAACAACAATAAAATGATGACGGAGGATACGAATGGTCTGGAAGCCGGAGCTCGACGACCTCGCGCGGCGCGAAGCATTCGCGCGCGAGATGGGAGGCGTTGAGAAGGTCAAGCGGCAGCGCGACCAAGGCCGGCTCACCGTTCGCGAGCGCATCGACAAGCTCAGCGACAAGAACAGTTTTCACGAGATCGGCGCGATTTCCGGCGTTGGCGAATACGACGAGACGGGTGAGCTGAAGCATCTGACGCCGGCCAACTGCGTGTTCGGCCGCGCCAAGGTCGACGGCCGCCCGGTGGTCGTGGTCGGCGACGACTTCACCGTGCGCGGCGGTTCGGCGGATGCTTCCATTTCGGCGAAGCCGTTGATGGCAGAAGAGATGGCGCATGATTTCCGCCTGCCGATCATCCGCGTCATCGAAGGCTCCGGCGGGGGCGGCTCGGTGAAGACGATCGAGACGCGGGGCGCGGCGAACCTGCCCGGCGGCGTCGGCGGCACGCGCTGGTACTGGTACACGACCGCCAACATGGCGCGGGTGCCCGTGGTGGCGCTCGGCCTCGGCTCGGTCGCCGGCCTTGGCGCGGCGCGGCTCGCTGCGAGCCATTATTCCGTGATGACGAAGAACTCGGCGATGTTCGTCGCGGGCCCGCCGGTCGTGAAGCGCCTCGGGCAGGATCTGACCAAACAGGAGCTCGGCGGCGCCGACATCCAGACCCGCGCCGGCGCGATCGATCAGGCCGTCGAGACCGAAGAGGAGGCGTTCGACTACGCGCGGCGCTTCCTGTCCTATCTGCCGTCATCGGTCTACGATCTGCCGCCCACCATTCCCTGCAGCGACGATCCGGAGCGTGCCGAGGAATCGCTGCTGAAGGCAGTGCCGCGCAATCGCAAGCAGGTCTACAAGATGCGGCCGATCATCGAGGCCGTGGTCGACAAGGGTTCGTTCTTCGAGGTCGCTGCCAATTTCGGCCGCCCGGTCATCACCGGCCTGGCACGGATCGAGGGCAGGGCGGTGCTGCTGCTCGCCAG
>DATEJC010000411.1:0-8210 GCA_035278345.1 Bradyrhizobium sp.
TTGATGTCGTACTCGACCGATCCAGACGATGGCGTGCGCCGCGTTGGTTTTCAGGTCGCAAAGATCATTCGGGGCGCGAAACCAGGAGAGCTGCCGATCGAGCAGGCTGTCAAATTCACGTTCGTTATCAACCAGAAGACAGCAAGGCAGTTAGGGATCACACTCTCGCCCACCTTGCTAGCCGAAGCCGACGAGGTGATTGAATAAGCCGCTGCATGCCGCGGCGCAGACGTCTCATACTGGCCCATCGCTGATGCGCACCAACCGCGTCGCTCCAGGAGCGAAGGGACCGAAATTTATTAGCAAAGTGCCCTAACAAGGAAGCCGCCCATGGCCCGCCCCCGCGTGCGCGTCTACACCGACTACAAGAGCCCGTTTGCCTATATCGCCAACAAGCGGCTGTTCGAGATCGAGCAGGAGGTCGGCGTCGAACTGGAATGGCTGCCCTACACGCTGCGCATTCCCGAGTTCATGGGCACCGTCGAAGAGCGCACGCCGCACTTCTGGCGCAAGGTGCGCTACTCCTACATGGACGCGCGGCGGCTCGCCAACGCGCAGGGGCTGACCATCAAGGGGCCGCGGCGCATCTATAACGGCTTTTATGCCAGCGCCGGCATGCTGTTCGCACAACGCCATGATTTCTTCCGGCCCTACCACGATACGGTGTTCAAGAAATTCTGGAATCACGAGCTCGACATCGACGAGTTGCCGGAGATCTCAGCCATCATAGCTTCGCTCGGCGGCTCGCCTGCTGACTTCGAGGCTTACGTGCAAAACGACGCACGTGCGGCACATGATCGCATCATCGACGAAGCCGAAACGCTCGGCGTATTCGGCGTGCCCACCATGGTCTTCAACGGCGAACTGTTCTGGGGGACTGATCGCATCGACATGCTGCTGGAGCGCATCAGGAATCCCGAAAGCATCGCAGCCGCGCTTGGCAGCCGGCCCCGTAAATAACCGGGGATTCACTTGTTTCCACAACGGTGCAAAACCGCGGGAACTCGCCGCACGCTTAACTTGACACCTCAGGATATCAGGCGCAGCATTTCCGCGTGCTGCACCTGTCGTGGTTGTGAAGCACCGGCTTCCCGCCTCGCAGGAATTGCCGACCGGCAGGCACCGGACGGCAGGCAGGAATGCGGACAAAAAGTCCGTCGGCCCACTCTTGGAGAGGAGCATGACGCCACCGGCTCAAGCATGCGACCTTGCTCTGCAAGGTCACGGCACAAAGTGAGGCTAGTCAGCTGCTAACTTCGCGTTGTTCCGCCGACAATTTGAATGTATCCGCAGGATCGAGGCGCAAAGGCCACGTGCTATGTCGGTCCTGAGTTACAACTGACGCGTATGCCAGATATCTCTTCGCTGAGACGAAGAACCCAGGGCCCCGCGATGCCATAGCTGCACCGGGGCCCATTCATTTGTATTTGCATCTATTTGCGCATTGGCGCGAAACAAAGCGCTGATTTGATCGGCGAGCGGGAACCGAAACCGTCGGCAGGCTTACCCTCCTTGAGTCAAAAGGAGGTTTTCATGAAATGGACGTTGCTCGGCCTCGTTTTGGCAGCGATGACCGCATCAAGCCTGCCCGCCCTGAGCCAGAGCGCGAGGGGAACGCCGGCCTTTTACATCGTGCTCGATACAAGGACCAAGAACTGCTCGGTCGTCGACAAGACTCCCAAGACCGACACGCCCAACATCACGGTCGCCAACGACACGATCTATCCGACCCGCCGTGAGGCGGAAACCGCAATGAAGAGCCTTGCCTCCTGCAAGGGCCCGTAAGTCCATCCCGCGCCGTTTGGATTCCATTTACCGCCACCGGCTATCCTGTGCGCTGATTTGTCGCGAGCCCGAAGCATGTTCCGGGAACACCTTCCGATCGTCTATGACGCGCCTGCCGACTTGAAGAAATGGCCGTCGCTGAACAATCAACGCGTGACCAGCAAGAAGCCCTATCTCGTCCATAGCGGCACGCTGGCGGACTGCATCCGCGAGCTGCTGGCAAAGCCGATCCGGCAGATTTCGCTCTACGACGTCGTCACCAAGCCGCAGCAGGCGTTCGAGAGCGGCGTGCTGTCTCCGGGCGACGCCGCCGAAATCGCGATGCGCCGGGATTTCCCAAGAGCTAGAGCGTGATGAGATTAGGTTGACTCGATCGGCATCGGAACTCACCTCTCCCTTTGGGAGAGGTCGATTTGCGCAGCAAATCGGGTGAGGGGTTCAGGTCCTTCGATAGGGAGTGCCCCCTCACCCGGATTGCATCTGGCGATGCAATCCGACCTCTCCCCGGTGGGGAGAGGTAGACCGAATCTGCGGATGATCGATGCAACCAAACGCCATCAGGCCCTAGCCAAGATACTGCAGGCAGCCGGTGCGCTCCAGCACGCCCTTCAGCGCCGCGCGATCCGCCGCGTCCAGCGCTGCAAACTTCTCGCGCAATTGCTGCAGGCATTTGACCTGATATTTGAACGGCGCCAGCGCGTAAGGAAGGCCCCAGGCATTGATCTCGAGGCGCTCGACGCCTTGCGCGAAGGCCTGCTCGTTGGCGACGAGGAACGGCAGATAGAGATCGCCCGCGATCTTCAAGAGCGTCTCCGCCATGCCGCCAAGCGCCTGTTCGCGCGGATGCCACTCGCCCTCGACACCGGACGCATCGTCGAGCCGCCGCACCCAGTGATCGGTGAACGGCGCAAGCTCGCGCATGATCCGCATCGGTGTCGGATCCGTCGCCATCTCGCTGAGCTGGCCGAACCAGGCGAAATCCGCCAGCGAGGGCCGGCTGCCGAACAGATATTTCTGCATGCCGACATGCGGCTCGAACGCTAAGAGGATGCGGCGGTAGCTTTCCTCCAGCAGCGGCTTGTTCTCTGCCGTGGCGCCGAGAATGATCATGCGCGAGATCTGCCGCCGCCGAAACTCCTCGATCTCCTGCGCGCTGCCGGTCTCCGCTTCGGAGGTCGACCACTCCTCGCCTGCCCAGCGCGAGACATAAGCCTGGTCCTCCGGGTCCCACCAGCGAAACAGGAACAGCGGCTTGACCGCCCATTCGTCGGCGAGGTCTTCGAGAAGATCGCAGACGAAGCCGACTGCTTTGTCTTCGGGGATGGCAGAGCGGCCCTGATGCCGCATCTCGAGATCATAGGCCAGCGTCGTGGTCTCGCCGCGATAGCTGCCGTCGGGATATTGCAGCACCGGGATCAGCATCGGCTTGAGATGCGCAGTGGCCGCGCGCAGCGCCTTGGTCATGATCACCCAGTCGAAGGGGATGCGGCGATAGCGCATCAGGGCGCGCAGCTTGATCGCATAGGGCGAAGCCGTCGAACCGATCAGCCGATAGCGTGCTTCGCTCATGCGCCCTCCCCGCTTTCCTTCCAGTTTCGCCAGCCACACGGAAAACTGCAACCGCCATGCTTTCACGGCATTTGTCCAGCTACGGCAGACCGGCTAGCCTTCGGCCAAACCACGGGGAAACGCTGGGGTGACCGCCTCGCCGCCAAATTCCGCGCTCGATTACGACGCCATCATCATCGGCGCCGGCCTGTCGGGCATGTACCAGCTCTTCCGGCTGCGCGAGCTGGGCTTGCGCGTTCGCGTATTCGAGGCCGGCACCGATGTCGGCGGCACCTGGTACTGGAACCGCTATCCCGGCGCGCGCTTCGATTCCGAGAGCTATTCCTACGGCTTCTCCTTCTCGAAGGAGCTGCTGGAGGAGTGGGAATGGTCCGAGCATTTCGCCGGTCAGCCCGAAACCCTGCGCTATTGCAAATACGTCGCCGACAAATTCGACCTCAGGCGCGATATTCAGTTCAGGAGCCGGGTTGCTGCGGCGATCTATGAGGAGGAGACGCGGAGCTGGCGCATCGCGCTGGAGGACGGCTGCCGGCATACCTGCCGTTTCCTCGTGACGGCGATCGGCCCCCTGTCCACGCCGACGCTGCCCCGCATCGAGGGACGCGACACATTCAAGGGAGATTCCTTTCATACCGCGCGCTGGCCGAAGGAGCCGGTCGATTTCGCCGGCAAGCGCGTTGCCGTGATCGGCACCGGCGCCACCGGCGTGCAGACCATCCAGACCATCGCCAGCCAGGTTGGCCACCTCACCGTGTTCCAGCGCACGCCGAACTGGTGCGCGCCGCTACACAACGGCAAGATCGACGCGGAGACGCAGGCGAAGATCAAAGCTGGCTATCCCGAGATGTTCGCGCGCTGCCAGGAGACTTTTGCCTGTTTCATCCACACGCCAGACCCACGCGGCGCGTTCGAGGTTTCGGATGAGGAGCGCGAGGCGTTTTACGAAAAGCTCTATGGCGAGCGCGGCTTCGGCATCTGGCAAGGCAATTTTCGCGACATCCTGATCGACCGCAAGGCCAACGCAACCATCAGCGAATTCGTGGCGCGCAAGATCCGCGAGCGCGTCAGGGATCAGAAGGTCGCCGAGAAATTGATCCCCAGGAACCACGGCTTCGGCACGCGGCGGCTGCCGCTCGAGACGTTCTATTACGAGGTCTACAACCGCGACAATGTCGAGCTCGTCGACATCACGGAGACGCCGATTGAGCGCATCACGCCAAAGGGCATCAAGACCAGCGCGAAGGAATTCGAGTTCGACATTATCATCTACGCCACGGGCTTCGACGCCATCACCGGCAGCTTCGACAAGATCGACTTCCGCGGCGTTGATGGCGCGAGGTTGAAGGACAACTGGAAGAGCGGGCCGCAGACCTATCTCGGCCTGATGGTGCACGGCTTCCCCAACATGATGATGATCATGGGGCCGCACACCGCGCTCGGCAACATTCCGCGCAGCATCGAATACAGCGTCGATTGGGTCACCGGCCTGATGCGCTTCGCGCGCGACAAAGGGCTAACGCGGCTGGAAGCGACGCCCGAAGGCGTCAAGGACTGGACCGACCACGTCAAGGCGCTGGGTGTTGGCCTGCTCTCCAACGAGGTGGACTCCTGGATGACCGGCATCAACCGGAATGTGGAGGGCAAAGCGACCCGCATCATCGCGCGCTACAGCGGCAGCGCGCCTGCCTACCGCGCGCGCTGCGACGAGGTGGCGGCGAAAGGGTATGACGAGTTGAGGCTGGGGTAGGCCCGCGACGCGTAGGGGTAGGCCACGAAGCTTCTCCTACCACGCATCGATGCACGGCCGCTTGCGGGTAGCGCGCGGCTCGGACTTCGGCACTGAGCGTAACCCCGACATGATCCAGTGCCTGGTATCGGCGGGATCGATCACCTCGTCGATCTCCAGCACGGAGGCGATCGAGACCGCCTTGCCGTTGGCATAGAGCTCGGCGACCTTCGCCTTGTAATAGTTCTCGCGCTCGACGGGATCGACGATCGCCTCCATCTCCTTGCGGAAACCGAGCCGCACATAGCCTTCGAGGCCCATGCCGCCGAACTCGCCGGTCGGCCAGGCTACAGTGAAGAAAGAGGCATGGAAGCCGCCGCCGATCATCGACTGCGCGCCGAGCCCATAGCCCTTGCGCAGAACGATGGCGAACAGCGGCACCGTGAGGCTCGCGCCGGTGACGAACATCCGCGCCACATGGCGCACGATCGCGGTCTTCTCGGCTTCGGGACCAACCATGAAGCCCGGCGTATCGCACAAGGACACGATCGGGATATCGAAGGCGTCGCACAACTGCATGAAGCGCGCCGCCTTGTCGCCGGCCGGCGCGTCGATGGCGCCGCCGAGATGCTTTGGATTGTTGGCAATCAGCCCGAACGGTTTTCCTTCGATGCGGATGAAAGCCGTGATCATGCCGACGCCGAAGTCCTTGCGGAGTTCGAGCACCGATCCCTCGTCGGCGAGGAGATCGATCACGGTACGGATATCGTAGACGCGCAGGCGGTTTTCCGGGATCGCGCGGCGCAGCAGGCGCTGGTCCGAAGCCTTCCAATCCTTCACGGTGCCCTGGAAGTAGGAGAGATATTTTTGTGCAACTGAGGTTGCCTCCTCCTCGTCCGCGACCAGAATATCGACGACGCCATTCGGCGACTGGAAGGACACCGGGCCGACCTCGGCCGGGTGATAGACGCCAAGCCCACCGCCCTCGATCATGGCGGGGCCGCCCATACCGATGGACGCATTTTGCGTGGCGATGATGACGTCGCAGCAGCCGAGCATCGCCGCGTTGCCGGCAAAGCAATAGCCGGAGACGATGCCGACGACAGGCACGAGGCCGGAGAGTCTTGCGAACTGCACGAAGGACGGCCCGTCAAGCCCGGTCATGCCGAGGCGATCCGTATCGCCCGGCCGTCCGCCCCCGCCTTCGCCATAGAACACCAGCGGCAACCGCCACTGCTCCGTCAGCGTAAGCATGCGGTCGATCTTCTTGTGGTTCATATGGCCCTGCGTGCCCGCAAGCACCGTATAGTCGTAGGCGATCACCATGCAGCGCGCGCCGTCAGGCCCGAATTTGTCGGCGTTGACGGTGGCAACGCCCGAGATCAGCCCGTCCGCCGGCGTGTTCTGGATCAGGTCTTCAACCTTGCGCCGGCGCCGCTGCGCCGCAATCGCAAGCGAGCCGTATTCGACAAAGGAGCCGGGATCGACCAGTTGCGCGATGTTCTCGCGCGCGGTGCGCTGATTGGTCTTGCGCCGTCGCTCCACCGCGCCGGGGCGGTTCTCGTCGCGCGTGATCGCATGCCGCGCGTTGAGCTCGGCGAGATCCGCGCGGATGTGGTCGAGATCGACCTCGGCTTCCTCGATGGCGTCATGCTCATCCAGCTCGACCGGCTCGAGGAACAGGATGGCCTCGCCCTGCATCAAGGTGGTGCCGGCACTGCTTGCGACCCTCGTCACCTTGCCACCATGCGGCGCATTGACGAGGTGCTCCATCTTCATGGATTCCAGCACGGCGATCTGCTGGCCGGGGCGAACGAGATCGCCCTCGGCCACGTCGACGCTGACGACGGTGCCTTGCAGCGGCGCCGGAACCGGTACGGAGCCGGCGGGACCTGCGGCAACCGGCGCGGCTTCCACCGGGCCGGTCGCGCTATGCGCTTCTTCCACCAGCAACGTTTCGACATTCTCTGCTGCGCCGACGAGGTCGGCGATATGGGCATCGATGAAGCCGGTGGAAATACGGTTGGCGGCGAAATCCGCGTGTCCAAGGATCGCCGCGAGGAACGGAATGTTGGTCGCAACACCGCCGATGCGGAATTCGCGCAAGGTGCGGATCGCCTTTTGCACGACGTCGCGCCATTCCGCGCCAGCGGAATGCACGATCACCTTGGCGAGCAAAGAATCGAAGGCAGCGCTGGTCTTGTAGCCGGAATAGCCGAAGGTATCGACGCGAACGCCCGGGCCCGACGGCAGGTCGAACATGGAAAGCACCCCGCCGGTCGGCTGCGTCGCGCCGGTTTCGTCCATCGTCTCCATGTTGACGCGCAGCTGCATGGCATAGCCGCGCGGCTTCGGCACATAGGGCTGCGCCAGACCGAGCGAGCCGAGCGTCGCACCATCAGCGACGGCGAGCTGCGCCCGCACCAGATCGACGCCGAGTACTTCTTCGGTGACGGTATGCTCGACCTGCAACCGCGGATTGGCCTCGATGAACGCGAAGGGCTCGGTATTGCCGCTGGCCTCGTCGTCGACGAGGAATTCGAAGGTGCCGAGATTGTCGTATTGCGCTGCGGCCGCGAGCTGCCTGGCGGACTCGATGATGCGTGCGCGCAGCGCTTCGCTCAGCGAAGGGCTCGGCGCGACCTCGATGAGCTTCTGGTTGCGGCGCTGGATGGTGCATTCGCGCTCCCAGAGGTGGCTGATCGCGCCGTGGCGGTCACCGACGATCTGCACCTCGATATGGCGGGCTTTGCGGATCAGCCGCTCGACATAGACGTCGCTGCTGCCGAACGCGGCCATCGCCTCGGACTGGCAGCGGGCATAGGCTTCGTCCAGCTTCACGGGATCATCGACAATGCGCATGCCGCGCCCGCCGCCACCGGCAATCGCCTTGATCATGACCGCGCCTTGCGCGGCGAGGAAGAGACGCGCCTCCTCGAGGGTGGTCGGGCCTTCCGTGCCATCGATAACAGGCACGCCGCAGCTCCTCGCCAGCGCCTTGGCCTTGGCCTTGTCACCGAACAGCTCCAGTGCAGCCGGCGACGGGCCGACAAAGACAATGCCCTCCTCCGCACAGCGCCGGGCCAGAACGACGTTCTCGCTGAGGAAGCCATAGCCGGGATGCAGTGCA